>DASZYN010000801.1:0-1778 GCA_035545435.1 Acidobacteriaceae bacterium
GTGAGTGATGACGGAGAGGTAGGAGAAGACCTGCGCCCAGGTCGACGAGTCATAGCTGCTGACCCAGGAAAAAACCCACAGCAAGAGACAGGCGCCAAAGGTCATCGCAGCCGCGATGATCTGATTTTTCGTCAGCGTCGAAATAAACGTACCGATGGCCAGCAGCGCCGCGCCCTGCAGGAACACACCCAGCAGCGTCACCAGCATCGGCTTCCAGTCCGGATGCCCATAGCGGAACAGGAAAACAAAATTGATGCACGCGAAAACGATGATCCAGCAGTAGAGCAGTGTGGCCGAAAACCACTTGCCGATGATGATCTCAACATCGCGCACCGGTGACGTGGCCAGTAGCTCGATCGTCCCGTTGCGCTTCTCTTCGGCGAAAAGACGCATGCTGATGAGCGGAATCATGAACAGCCCGAGAAAACTCGAGGTCCCGAGCAACGGCCGGATAATCTGCTCGTTCACGTTCATGGGCTGGGACTGGCCCATCATCATCATGTCCTGCCCCTGCTTGATGAACTCGGCCAGAAAATTCCAGAAGATCCATCCGAAGATAATGCTGTACATCGCCAGCAGCAGCCAGGCAATGGGCGAGGCAAAGTAACTCGATAACTCGCGGCGGCAGATGATCCAGATATTTCTCATGCGTTCGCCTCCGGCCCTGGTGCATCGGCTCCGACAGCCTCAGCAGGCGGCGTTGGTTCTATCGGAGCGCTGGGCGCAGCAGCTGCCTCGCTGCCGGTCAATTGCAGGAAAACTTCTTCCAGACTCATTGCCGACGGGCGAAGCTCGTTCAGTTCCCAGCCGGATTCCACGATCGCGCGAGCCAGATCGCCGCGCACCAGTTGACCCTTGCTGCTTTCCAGCTCGAAGATCGCGCCGGTTGGGAATTCTTCCTTCAGAGCCGTGCCGCTGACCCCGGGAATCCTCTGCAGGCGGTCCCGCACGATCGACAACGGAAACTCGCCCGACCGCACGCCAACATTCACCAGCACCGATTCGGCCCCGCGTGCGCGAGCCTGCAGGTTGTGCACCGAGTCGGTCGCGACCAGCCTGCCCTTGTTGATGATGATGACCGACTCGCAGGTCTGCTCCACTTCCGGCAATATATGCGTGCTCAGGATGATGGTGTGATCGCCGGCGAGGCTCTTGATCAGGTCGCGGGTCTCGTTGATCTGCTTGGGGTCGAGCCCGGCGGTGGGCTCGTCCAGAATCAGCACGTCAGGATTGTGAATGATCGCCTGGGCTAGTCCCACCCGCTGCCGATAGCCTTTGGAAAGCTTGCTCAGCAGCTTCGTCTTCACATCCCCAATGTTGCAGCGCTCGAGCACGAAGGCCACGCGGCTCTCCAGCTGCGTGCCTGAGAGACCTTTGAGTCTTCCCACGAAGCGCAGATACTCGATCGTCTCCATCTCCAGATACAGCGGCGGCGATTCCGGCAGGTAGCCGATGCGCCTGCGGACTTCCATGGACTGATCGAAGACATCGAATCCGGCAACCGTGGCCTTCCCCTCCGTAGGAGGGAAGAAGCAGGTCAGCATGCGCATGGTGGTCGTCTTGCCCGCACCGTTGGGGCCCAGAAATCCGACGATGTCGCCCTTGCTGATGGAGAAAGAGATGTGGTCGACGGCGGTGGTGCGGGCGTATCTCTTGGTCAGGTCGGTAACAGTAATCATGTCTGACTGGAAGACTGGGTGGAACTCCGGGGAAGAGAAGTGGTTAGTACAGCATCAGGCTGCGCAGAGCGCGTGGGCGGCGCCGGCAGCAGCAACAAG
>DASZYN010000802.1:0-7759 GCA_035545435.1 Acidobacteriaceae bacterium
GCAAATTCGTAATCGCCACGGTTGCTGATGACAAACTTCACCTCATCCCGCTCCGTCAGGCAATCCAGATTCGCGATCCGAAAGCTCCCGCCCTCGCCTGACCCGGGACACTTCACATCCACAATCTTGTGCACCGCCCGCGGAACCCGCTCCAGCGGCCGCTCCCCGCTGGTCTCGATCATCAGCTCGTATCCCTGGCCCAGCAGCCGCTCCATCAGCGGAACCAGCTCCTTCTCCTGCAGCAACGGCTCGCCGCCCGTGAACTCCACCAGCTTCACCGGCGCCAGCTTCTCGACCTCAGCAACGACCTCGTCCTCGGATCATTTGTAACCCCCGGTGAACGTATACTCCGAGTCGCACCACGAGCAGCGCAGATTGCACCCCGCCAGCCGCACAAAGATGCACGGCACGCCCGCAAAGCTCGATTCGCCCTGGATGGATTTATAGATTTCGATCAGATACAAAGCGGCGCGTCCTTTATTTCTTTTTGTCACGGGATGCAGCCCGATTCACCAGCCAGGAAAACCATCCGACCAGGCCCATCAGAATCGCCGCGATGGCGAGCCCAACCCACCAATGGTTTTCCATTTCAATCCCAGCCCGGCTACTCGTAGTACGTCGCCGTTGTCGTGTCCGTCTCGTAGATGGTGCAGTCCTTCACGCGCACCCGCCCCTGCGTCATCTCGCGCAGCTGCTGGTTCGTCTCGTCGTAGAAAAACTTCGCCAGATTCTCCGCCGATGGGTTCAGCGTCGTGAAGGGCTCCAGGTCGTTCAGCATCTGGTGATCGAGCCGATCGATCACCGGACGCATCACCTGTTTCAGATCGCGAAAATCCAGCAGCAGCCCCGCCTGATCCAGCGTCTCGCCGCACAGCGTGATCTGCACCTTGTAGTTATGTCCATGCGGATTCTCGCACTTCCCCTTGTAATTCCGGAGAAAGTGCCCGGACGAAAACCCGCGCTCCACAGTCACTTCGTACATATCGTTTGATCGTTTCCTGAGCCCAGCAAATTCGGCGCGACCTAGCGCGCGCTGTTCTCATTCTATCCGCCGTGCAACCGCGGACCAGAACTGCCGCCCGAACCCCGCATCCGCCCGCCTCGCTGTCGAATCCTGCGCTCCTCCGAGCGCCGATCCACCTGCTCGAACAACGCCGTCATAATTCCCAGCAACCCGATGATCAGTCCACCCACCGTCAGGAACAGAGCCGTCGTCTTCCACAGCGTCCCATTCGCGGGCAGCGCCGGCTGAAACTGCCCGGACGTCATCGCCATCACGAAACAAATCGCGGCAAACAACAACAGCACGCCCGCCAGAATGTACAGATTCCGCGCCACAGCTCAGTCTACCGCCTGCCTTCCCTCTTCCGGCTCCCGCATCCCGCTGTCCTGTACCCTGTCTTCTGTACGCTGTAGGCTGAACGCTGAACGCTGCTCCATGTCCCTCTCCATCGTCATCCTCGACGACAACCCTGGCAGTCTCGAGCTGCTCTCCACCGCGCTCGCCCAGGACGGCATCGCCATCCACACCGCCTCGCATCCCTCTGAAGCGCTGGACCTCATCCGCCAGCACCACCCGCAGCTCGTCCTCACCGATCTCGTCATGCCTGAAATGTCCGGCCTCGACGTCCTCAACCGGGTCATGGAAATGGCTCCCGCCACCGACGTCGTCCTCATGACCGCGCACTACACTACCGAAACCGCCGTTCAGGCCATCCGCAGCGGCGCCGCCGACTACCTCGAAAAGCCGATTCGCCTCCCCATCCTGCGCGAACGGGTCGGCCGCCTCATCGCGGACGCACGCCAGCGCCAGCAACTCGGCGCCGAGCCGGAGTTCGAAGGCATCATCGGCTCCAGCCCGCGCATGGCCGAAATGTTCGCCCGCATCCGCCGCATCGCTCCGCACTACCGCTCTGCGCTCATCCAGGGAGCCACCGGCACCGGCAAGGATCTCGTCGCTCGCGCGCTCCACACCCGCAGCGGCGTCAAAGGCCAGTACGTTGTTCTCAACTGCTCCGCAGTCGTCGAAACTCTCTTCGAATCCGAACTTTTCGGCCACGTCCGCGGAGCCTTCACCGGCGCCGACCGTGACAAGCCCGGCCTCTTCGAAGCCGCCAACGAAGGCACCCTCTTCCTCGACGAAATCGGCGACATGCCTCTCGCCACCCAGGCCAAACTTCTGCGCGCGCTTCAGAATCAGGAAATCCAGCGCGTCGGCTCCCTCCAGGCACGCAGGGTCAATGTCCGCGTCATCGCCGCCACGCATCGCAACCTGCGCCAGGCCGTTGCCGACAAGCTCTTCCGCGAAGACCTCTACTACCGCCTCGCCATGGTCGAGATCCCTGTCCCTCCGCTCGCCGAACGTAAAGAAGACCTGCCGCGCCTCATCCAGTACTTCGTCGCGAAATTCTCGCAGCAGTTCGGCAAACAGATTCGCGGAGTCTCACCGCGCGCCCGTCTCATCCTCGAGCGCCACCCGTGGCCTGGCAATGTCCGTGAGCTGGAGAACGCCATCGGCCACGCCGCCATGATGGCCGAAGGCAATGAAATCGACGCCGGCGATCTTCCTGAGGCTCTCCTCGGCGACCCAGCCTCTGGCCGTTCAAACGACCGCCCCGATTCAAACGCGACGGCCAGCCCGGCAATCTCGTCCTCGGCCAGCGTCCCCGAAGACGCCTCTCTCGCCGAGCACGAACGCCAACTCGTCGTCAGCGCTCTTGAAAAAGTGCAGGGCAATCAGTCCCAGGCCGCGCGTGCCCTCGGCATCGGCCGCGACGCCCTCCGCTACAAAATGAAGAAGTACGGCCTGCTTTAAGAGTCGGAAGTTATGAGCCATTAGTTGTGAGTGCGCCTCCGGCTCAGGATGTCCGAATCAGAACTCGCAACTCACAACTCACAACTCACACTCACAACTCGTAACCCGAAACTCAAAACTCGCTGCCCACAACTCGCAGTCGGCTCGCCTCGGCTGGCAGTTCGCTAACTCGCTGACTCGCTGACTCGCTTTTCTCCCAGCAATCGCGCTACCGTCTCGCGCACCAGCTCCGGTGCAGCCGGCTTCGCCAGATAATCCGTGAAGCCCGCCTCAAGAATCTTCTCCCGGTCCCCGCGCATGGCGCTCGCGGTTAGCGCCAGCACCGGCAGCGACGCAAAGCGAGCCTCCGCCCGCAGCTCCGACAGCACCCCGTAACCATCCATTCCCGGCATCTGCAGGTCGAGCAACACCAGGTCCGGACTCCCCGCCCGCACCCGCTCCAGCGCCTGCTCGCCGTTCTCGGCCTCCAGTACCTCATATCCGGCGCGTTCCAGAACCAGGCCCAGCAGCTCGCGGCTGCTTGGCCGATCATCGGCAATCAGGATCAACGGTTTTCTCAAAGCAGTCGCCATAGCGCGCCCTTGCCTCCAGCAGGCTCAGCATTCCGAGCACACTCAAGCACTCATCCAGTTCGGGGCCCTGGGGATCGATGCGGATATCCTACGCCTCAGCTGCGGCAATGGGTAGGGTGAAGGTGAACCGGCTACCCTCTCCCGGCCTGCTGTCGACCTCGATCCATCCGCCGTGCATCTGCACAAGCTCTTTTGTAATCGACAGACCCAGCCCCGTACCCTCCCGCACCCCGCGCGTTGTGTTTCCCACCTGGTAGAATTTGTCGAAAATATTCTCCTGCTCGTCGGTCGAAATCCCAACTCCTGTATCCCCGACCGTCACCCGCGCAAAGCCTGCATCTTCCCTTACCTCCACCCACACCCGCCCGCCTTCCGGTGTGAACTTCACCGCATTGCTCAGAAGGTTGTACAGCATCTCCTTCACACGCAGCGGATCGGCATCCACCATCGCATCTCGCTCGCCCAGATCTCCTACCTCCAGCCCCTTCGCGATCGCCCCCGGTCGAATGGCATCCAGCGCCTCTCCCACGCTCCGCGCCAGCGGGTATACCTCTTTCTTCAGCGTCAGCTGCCCCGCCTCGATCTTGCTCAGATCCAGCACGTCGTTGATCAGCTCAAGCAGATGTTCTGAATCCCGCCGAATGTGCCCAAGAAACCGCTGTTGCCGCTCGTTCAGATCGCCGTCATGCCCCTCCTGCAACAGCTCCGCAAATCCGATGATGGTGTGCAGGGGCGTGCGGAGTTCGTGGCTCATACTCGCCAGGAACTCGCTCTTCAGCCGGTTCGCCCGCTCTGCCTCCCGATTGCGCGCCTCCAGCTCGCCGGTGTATTGCTGCTGCAGCCGTCGAACCTCCTTCTCCGCCTGCTTCCGTTCCGTCACGTCCCGGATCACTGCCGTCACATGCATCCCGCCTTCGGTTTGGATCGGGCTCAGGCTGATCTCGACGGGGAACAACGTCCCGTCTCTCCGCCGCGCGTGCAGGTCCAGTCCCGTCCCCATGGGTCGTGTCCTCGGCTGCTCGAGATAGCTGTCCCGATGCCGGTAGTGTGTGCGTCGAATCGCATCCGGAACCAGCACATCGACCGACTGCCCCAGCAACTCGTCGCGTACGTACCCAAACATCTCCTCCGCCACGCGATTGATCAGCACAATCTTTCCATCCGCCGACACTTCCACGATCGCATCTGGCGCCGCCTCCAGAAGCTGCCGGAACCGACGCTCGGCCCGCGTCGCCTCCTCCGCCGCCAGCCGCTGCTGCCGCTCCGACATGTCGATGTTCGTCTCCATCACATGCGGCTCTCCAACCCCCAGCTCGCGGATCCACCGGCTCAGCACCGTTACCCGCGCGCCCCGGCGTGTCCGGTGCACCAGCTCGCCTTCCCAGAACCCGTCCTGCTCCAGCCTGGCTGTAATCTCCTCCAGCGCTTCGGAAAAGGTCGTCTGCAGGATTTCGTGGCTCACCCGCCCCACCGCCTCGCTCGCCGTCCATCCGTACAGCCGCTCCGCACCCTTATTCCAGTAAACGATCCGATCCCGATGATCCCGCACCAGAATCGGCTCATAAGCCTGATCCAGGAGCTGAGCCTGCCGATCCGCGAGTTCCTCCTGCTTCTTCTGCTCCGTAATATTCCGCGCAATCTTCGAAATTCCGATCAGCTTCCCCGCGCTGTCCCGCACAGGCGACAACGTCAGGGACACCACCAGCTGTCGACCGTCCTTGTGCCGTCGCAGGGTCTCGTAATGTTCCACGATGTCTTCCGATCCCACCCGCCGCAGCAACTCCCGCATGTCCTCTTCGTATCCTGGCCACACCAGCATCGTGATCGGCTTTCCCACCGCCTCCGCTGCCGTGTACCCAAACATCTGTTCCGCCCCGCGGTTCCAGCTTGTGATGACCCCGTCCAGCGATTCGCTGATGATCGCGTCGCGCGAAAACTCCACAATCGACGCCAGCCGCTGTCTCGTCTCCTCGGCCTGCCGCCGCGCGGTAATGTCCCGGCTGATGCTTGCAAACCCCAGCAACTGCCCATACGGACCGAAAATGCCGAACGCCCGCATGTCGACCGTGATCACGTCGCCCGTCCGTGCGTGCCGCAGGCAGAACTCCCCGTTCCACGGCTCTCCGCGCAGGAGCGCGGGCAGGATGACGGAATCGAACCGATCCTTTTGGTCTTCGAAGTCTGTATCGAAAACCGGGTAGCGGCCCACTTCCTCGTCTTCTCGCAGCCCCAGCAGCGCCCTCCCCGCGCGATTCAGATAGCTGGTCTTCACCGTCGGATCCGTCAGAGCCACAAGGTCCGGCGTGTTCTCAACGATCGCCAGCAATCTCCTCTGGCTCTCCGAAGTCTTCTTCTCCTCGGTGACGTCGCGCCACGTCAGCAGCGCACCCTGCACTTCGCCGTTGTCGTTGAACAGAGGCCGCGCCCGAATCCGGATCCAGTACCCGGCAATTGCTCCCGCCGGCCGCACATACTGCTCGCCCTCGACGGTCTGCCCTCGTAAAGCCACCGCCCCCGGAAGTTCTTCCGCTGGCCAAAGGGTCTGGTGATCGGGGAGATAGATGCCGTACGTCTTGCTCCACTCGGCTATTCTCGGCCCTTCCGGATCGATGCCGTAAAGGCGCTGAGCCGCGTCATTCGCGAACTGCACCTGCCCTTCATGCCCCAGCACCACAACCGCCTCGTCCAGGTTGTCCACTAGCGCGCGCATCAGATCCGTTTCGCTGCCTGCCAACGAACCAGGAACTCCGGCGTTTGCCGCTCCGGCGCCAGCGCGCCTGGGAGCATCACCCGCCCCTCCAGAATTGGGATTTCGGCTCTTCATGGGAAACAGGCTGATAGTGTACCCGCGACTCCTGACGCCTCGCACCCGGCTGCGTCATTTCACGCATCCGCCCTCGATTCGAGTCCCATCACGCACCTGCATTCTCCCAACATCCTGCGGTAAACCCGGCCTTCCAGCGCTTTCTCACATTGGCCATCCGCTTGCATCTCCGCCTGCAAACCAGGAGTGTGCTTTGGAAGTCTCGCTGTATCACAATGGCGGTTCGCGTTTCACCGCCGAAGCCCGCCACCACCGCGTTGTCGTTGACCAGCCCGTCGAAGACGGCGCCACCGACCAGGGTGTGTCGCCCGCTGAACTTCTCCTCGCCTCCCTCGGCGGCTGTGTCGGCCAGTATGTCGCGCAGTATCTCACCACGCGCGCCCTCTCCACCCAGGGCCTTGCCGTCCGGGTTCGAACGCAGTCCTCCCCTCGTGCCCTGCGCCTCGGCAGTTTTGAGGTCGAAGTCGCCGCTCCCGGCCTCACCGATTCCCAGCTCCGCGCCCTCGAAGCATCATTCCCCGCCGGTCTCGTGCAAAATGCCATCCGCTTCGAAAATCAACTCCAGATCACCGCCACATCAACCTCGCCCCGAAAATCCCCCGCCAGCCGCGCTTCCCGCTGACCGACTCCAGCTGACCGCGTCACCAGCTGTTCCGTGCTACGCTGACTGCATCGGAGGAGCCCCAGCATGTCCTCTTTCTCTCGTCGCGATTTCCTCAAAGCCACTGCCGCCGCAGGCGCCGCCGCCACTCTCGGCAACGTTTCCCTCTCGGCTGAAACGCGCCGTGCCACCGACCTCGTCCCTCTCGGCAAATCCGGCGTCAAAGTCGGGCGTCTCGCCTTCGGCACCGGCAGCATGAGCGGAGCCGTCCAGCGCGAGCTGGGCCAGGAAGGCTTCAATCGTCTCGTCCGCCACGCGTACGACAACGGCATCCGTTTCTTCGAAACCGCCGACTCCTATCACGACATGCACACCATGCTCGGCATCGCGCTGAAGGGCATTCCGCGCGACACCTACCAGCTCATGACCAAGGTGACGACCTTCGACGGAACCGATCCCCACCAGCGCATCGACGAGTTGCGCAAACAAATCAACTCCGACTATTTCGAAGTCATGCTCCTGCACTGGCAGCGCGGCACCGAGTGGCCTCACGAAACCACAGGCTGGCAGAACGCCATCGAAAAAGCTCAGGACCGCAAAATTGTCCTCGCGCGCGGTGCATCGGTCCACGGTCTTCCCGCCCTTCAGCAGGTCCCGACTTTCAACTGGCTCCAGGTTGCCATGATCCGCTGCAACCATAACGGCACCCGTATGGACACGCCGATTGCCGACGGCCCTGGCCGCGGCAACGTTCCCGAAGTCGTCGAGCGCATCCACGCCGCCCGCGCCGCCGGACAGGGCGTCATCAGCATGAAGCTCGTCGGCGAAGGCGCCTTCGGCAAGGAAGACCGCCAGAAAGCCATGCGCTTCGCGTTTCAAAACGCGAAGGTAGATGCGGTCACCGTCGGCTACAAGAACACCCAGGAAATCGACGAGGCCATCGAGAA
>DASZYN010000803.1:0-2032 GCA_035545435.1 Acidobacteriaceae bacterium
ATGCAACTCATCAAGTACTCGACCTAGCGTGGTGAAGGAATTTCAGAAACTCCACGCGAACCGAAGCCGTTCCGCCGTTCGAAAATTAAAAGTTTCGGAGTTGTTGCATTGATCAAGGTAAAGAGGTTTCGGATCGCGCTCTGTTGCGCAGCGGCAAGTGCAGTTCTCCTCCAGGCTCCTCCCATCTCGGGCTCAGCGCGCGATTCCCGGCAAACGGAGAACGTTCCACCGGCAAAAACGGGCGCTCCGCAGGATCCCGGCGCGCAATCGTACGCGCAGCACTGCGCCATTTGTCACGGTGAACAGCGACAGGGGAATCTGCCCGGCTTCCCTCCCCTGCTGGGTATCTCGCACCGTATGACGAATGACCAGATCACGGAACTGATCCACTCCGGGAAGGGGCGCATGCCCGGCTTTCCGTCCCTGCAGAGCGGTGAGGTGGAGGCGCTGCTGCATTTCCTTGAGACTGCGGAGCCCGCTGCCCAGGTGGCCAGCAACAGCACGGAGCACACGAGTCTGTCGGCGGCAGGCGAAGCTCTCTTTCAGCAGAACTGCGCCTTTTGCCACGGTCGCGATGCGCAGGGGGGAGAGACGGGCCCTGATCTCACGCAATCGCGGCTTGTGCGACGCGATCGCACCGGAGACGACATCGCGAAGGTGATCCACGAAGGCCGGCCCAATAACAAGATGCCCGCCTTCAATTTCTCCACGCAGGAAGTTCGCAGCATTATCGCGTTCATCCACGCGCGCGAAGCGGAGGCGGTGGCGCATCCGGGCGGCCGCCGCGGTGTCGCCGTCGCCGATCTGCAAACCGGCAACGTGGACGCGGGCAAACGCTACTTTGACGGCTCCGGCGGCTGCAACAAATGCCACTCACCGACCGGCGACCTGGCGGGCATTGCCTCAAAATTCGAGGGACTGGAGCTTGAGGAACGGATGCTGTATCCGCGCGACGCCACGAGTCGGGTCACGGTCACGCTGCCCTCCGGCGAGAAATTCTCAGGCGTGCTCGCCTATCGGGACGAGTTCACCGTGGCGCTGCGCGATGCGAACGGAATCTACCGCTCCTGGCCAGCGGGAAAAGTTCATGCGACCGTCGATGCGCCTGTCGAGGCGCACGTCGCGCTTTTCAGCAAGTACACCGACGACGACATTCACAACCTGATGGCTTATCTGCAAACGCTGCGCTGATTGCTGCCAGTGGACCTGAGGTTCAATTCATGAAGTCTCTGAACTATCGATGCCTTCTCATCTTCGCTGCGCTCTTCGCAGGTCTCTCCGCGCCGGGATTCCTGGCCGCGCAGGATCTCGAGAATGCGCAACTGCTGCACCCCACGCCAGACTCGTGGCCGATGTATCACGGCGACTACTCCGGACGGCGGCACGTTCCCTTTACGCAGATCACACCGCAGAATGTCGGCGATCTTGCGCTGGCTTGGGCATTCCAGACCAACCAGCCCGCACAGATCAAGTCCTCGCCCCTGCTGGTGGATGGCATCCTGTACTTCACGGTTCCCGACAACGTGTGGGCCGTCGACGCGCGTTCCGGTCACATGGTCTGGCACTACAACCGCGTCTCCACCAAAGGCGACCATATTGGGCATCGCGGCGTCGCCATGTATAAGGACTGGCTCTTCTTCACCACGCCTGACGCGCATCTGATCTCGCTCAACGCCAAAGACGGCACGGTCCGGTGGGACAAGATCATCGCCGATGTGGACAAGGGCTACTGGAGCACGATGGCGCCGCTGGTTGTGAAGAATCACGTGATCGCCGGAGTCGGCGGAGACCTGGACAACCTCACGGGATATCTGCGCTCGTTCGATCCCGACACGGGCGCCATTCAATGGCAATGGAACGCGACGCCTCCGAGCGGCACGCCCAACGCGACGACCGGCGGCATGACGTGGATCACGGGCACGTACGATCCCGATCTGAATCTTCTGTATTGGGGAACGGGCAATCCGACTCCGGTGCTCAACGGCAAACCGCGTCCGGGCGACGACCTTTACACGTGCAGCATCGTTGCGCT
>DASZYN010000804.1:0-3831 GCA_035545435.1 Acidobacteriaceae bacterium
CCGATCTGGACCCAGCCGTCCGCGGTCACTCCTGTTTGATAGGCACCGATGGTGTCGTAGCAGGTGCCGCCGCTGCACGAGGGCGAGGTGTCAGAGCGCTGGATGGTGAAGTTGGCGTCGGTCGCGGTCTCGCCGCTGGCAAGACGCACCCATCCGGTGATGGTGTACTGCGCTCCCGCCTGCAGCACGCTGGTGAGGTTGATCTGCGGACCGCCGGTACCGGCGGCGCTGGTGGTGGTGGAGAGGCTGTGGGCGCCTGCGTGCGCGATCGAGGCGGTGTTCACGGGTGTCGACGCGTTGTAGAACGAGGTCCATCCCTGTGCGGTGCCGTCTTCGAAGTCGTAGGTCGCCACCACCTGCGCGCGCAACGGGCTGGCCACGAGCAGCAGGGTGAGCGCTGCGGCGGCACAAAAAGCGAAGCGAATCCGTCCTGAGTGGCCATCACTGGAAAAGGTCTGCATGGGAAGCTCCTGTCTTTAATCCTGATCGCTAACAAAATTGAGCTGTTGGAAGACGGGCTGGCGTGATTGGGCAGAGATCACGGGGCTCTGCTGAAACGGGGCAAAGTATAGGCACCTAACAAAATGAGTGTCAAGCTGGCTGCTGTGGATTGTGCCTGGCGGTGGAGATAACGCGCCGGGAGGGGACAAATTTTGCAAGGAAAAAGCGGCCGGCAGCGAACCCCGGGGCTATCATGCTGGTGGACGAAAACTGGTTGATACGAGCCGGTACTCTCCAGCTCCGCAACTGCTGTCCCCGGGGAAAGTTTCGGTGGTCCGATGAGGTACCGGGGATGAGACTTTGTCTGGCACTTGCGGTTTGCGCGCTGCTTGCTCTCAGCGGTTGCGGGAGTCGAGAGGGGGGCTCGGGCAGCACGCCGCCGCCACCTCCGCCTTCGACCAATCCTGACCAGCGCGCGGACGCCATCCTGGCGCAAATGACTCAGGCCGAAAAGCTGCAGATGGTACACGGGGGTCTCACGCTCGAGAATTCGGTGGGACCGCATAACGCAGCCGGCTGGGTGCCTGGAATTTCACGGTTGGGCGTCCCGGAGCTGCTGTACGCGGACCTGGTGACCATCAATCCTTCTACGGCTCTGCCGTCGGCACTGGCGAGCGCGGCCAGCTGGGATTTGAGCGAGGCGCACAAGTACGGACAGGTGATCGGCAGCGAGATGCGGGCCTTTGGCATGAACGTGTGCCTGACGGGAGACATGAACCTGACCTCACGCGAGCCTCGGGACGGGCGCACGTTTGAAACACGAGGCGAGGATCCGCTGCTGGCCGGAATGGTAGAGGCAGCGCATCTGGAGGGCATCGAGGAACAGCACCTCATTGCCGGAATCAAGCACGTGGCGATGAACGACCAGGAGACTGCGCGCTTTACGGCGAACGCGGTGGTGGACGAGCGCGCTGCACGGGAAAGCGATTTGCTGGCGTTTGAAATTGCTCTGAAGACTTCCGGCGCGCAGATGGTGATGTGCGCCTACAACGCGGTGAACGGCACGCCTTCGTGCGCCAACAGCCACCTGCTCACGCAGACGGTGAAGGGCGACTGGGGCTTTCCGGGATTTGTGCTCTCGGACTGGTATGCCACGCCCAGTTCGGTACCGGCGGCGCTGGCGGGGCTGGACCAGGAGCAACCGGGCGGCTATATGTTCAACGGCGTGTGGACGCCGGAGAGCCTGCAGGCGGCGCTGCAGAATGGCGATTTGCCGGCGACGCGCCTGGACGACATGGTGCACCGGATTCTGCGCGCCATGTTTGCGTCAGGACTCTTCGATCAGCCTGCGACGGTGCAGCCGATCGACGCGGCCGGAGATGCCGCGATTGCGCAGGAGATGGAGGAACAGGGCGCCGTGCTGCTGAAGAATACGGGGCAGCTGCCGCTGAACAGCTCTGCCCTGCCCTCCATTGCGGTGATTGGCTCGCATGCCGACGTTGGGGTACTTTCCGGCGGCGGTTCGGCGCAGACTTTTCCGGTTGGCGGTGCTGCACTGACGCTTCCTCCTGCATGCCCGCCTTACACGCCGCCGCCGGGCGGAGCGGCGTGCACGGGAGCTTCTCAAATCTATGATCCTTCTTCGCCGCTGACGGCGATTCGCGCTCATGCGCCCAACGCGACCGTGGCCTGGAACGATGGATCGGATCCGGCGGCGGCCGCGGCGCTGGCTGCGTCCTCCACGGTGGCGGTTGTGTTGGTAAGCGAGTGGGAGAGCGAGGGAATGGATCGGGTGGACCTGAGTTTTTCGAATAACCAGGACGCGCTGGTGAGTGCGGTCGCGGCTGCCAATCCGCATACCGTTGTTGTGCTGGAAAATGGCGGACCGCTGCTGATGCCGTGGCTGTCGAATGTGAGCGCGGTGGTGGAGGCGTGGTATCCGGGACAGAAGGGCGGTGAGGCGGTCGCGAACCTTCTGTTCGGGACGGTGAATCCATCGGGGAAACTGCCCATGACGTTTCCAGGGGCGGTTGCAGATCTGCCGCGGCCGGTCATTCCCGTTCCCAGCCCACCGGATTCCACCAGCGCGTTTGCGGTGGACTACACCATCGACGGGCTCAACGTCGGATACAAGTGGTTCGAGAGCCAGGGGAGGGTGCCGCTGTTTCCGTTTGGGTTTGGCCTTTCTTACACGACGTTCTCGATCTCCAATACGCAACTGACCACGGGGACTCCGGCTTCTTCGGGATTTCAGGTGAGTTTCGATCTCCAGAACACGGGCGCCGTGGCCGGGGCGGAGGTTCCGCAGGTTTATCTCGCGCTTCCGAGTGCCGCAGGTGAGGCAAAGCGGCTGGTGGGCTGGAGCAAGGTGCGGCTCGACCCGGGGGCGAAACAGCATGTGACCATCAACGTGGATGCGGGCGGCGTCTCGCATCCGCTTTCGATCTGGGATACGACGACGAATGCCTGGGTGGTTCCTGGGGGACACTACACGGTGTACCTCGGCAACTCGTCGGCAGCGCCGGATTTGAAGATGGCGGGAAGCTTCGATTTGTAAGGGCTCGGACGAGCCTTGTTTCCCGCTTAGAAGGATTCGAGGATGTCGGCGACCGCTGCGGAGGCGAACTCGCGCGCGAGGCGGCGCGTTGCGGCGGAATCTTCCTGGATGAAGCTGGCGAGGTCCTGAATCTGCTCGTATTGCTGGCGGAAGAGATAGGAGGGCTGCTGCCAGATCACTTTTCCATTTCGGTCAACCAGCTCAAGCTTCGTAGTGATCGTGACCAGGTAGCTGGAGCTCTGGCCCGTGGTGTTGTCGTAGGTGAGCGGATTGATGTGGAAGGTGAGGATGGTTCCACGCAGGGTCGCGTCGGCATCCGGGTCTTCGCCGGAGACGATGCGGAGCGAACTGCGGTTGTTGAATTCGCGAATGACGGCTTCAGTGAAGACGGCCTGGGTGTGGTACGACTGCGTGTTGTTTTTAAAGGAGGGGATAGCCAGGGTGTGGACGGTGCTGGGCAGATGGGCGGCGGAGTTGAGGGTGTGGTAGCCGCATCCGGTGAGGACGGCGATGAAGACCGGGGCACACAGAACCGCAAAGAAGCGTGAGGGCATGACTGTGGGTATTTTCGCAGAGCGCGCCTTCGGCGCGTTAGGCCCACCCTTCTCGCGTGCAACACCAGCACGCGACCAGGGTGGGGCATCCGGGGTGTTTGCGTTAGGCCCCCCGCGCCAGGGGCGCACCCGGAACTCCGGACAGAGAAAAGGCCAGCTCCGAAGAGCTGGCCTTGTTTCTTCAACGAACTGCGATTACGCGGGGCTGGGGCTGCCTTCGGGCAGGCTGCCGGTGCGTCCCGGTTCGGGTTTGAGCACCTGCTGCACGTCGGTGGTTGG
>DASZYN010000805.1:0-4388 GCA_035545435.1 Acidobacteriaceae bacterium
TTTGTTGCGCTGAACAAGCAGACCTTTCCGCTCTTCGAAAACACGCGCAAGGGAGATTTTCGCGAGGTGACCACGCCGAGCGGGATGCGCGATCTGAGCCTGGGGATGGGCGGTTACGGACCGGCTCTCTACGACTTCGACAACGACGGGTGGAAGGACCTGTTCGTGACGCGGGGCCATGTGGAATCGCTGCCTCTGCCTGGAGCAGAGATCGCACAGGACAATACGGTGTTTCGCAGCCTGGGATCGAGTGGGAAGTGGGCAGCACTGACGGGGGAGGCGGGTCTCGATGCGGCTCCGCCGGCGCGGCATCGCGGATGTGCTTTGGGAGACTTCGATGGCGACGGGCGCGTGGACTTGGTGGTCTCGGCCCTATCCGCACCAGCGGAAATCTGGATGAACCGCAGCGATCACTCCGGGCACTGGCTGGACGTCGCCCTGCGCGGCACGCGCAGCAATCGTGACGCAATCGGGGCGCGGATCAAGGTGGTGAGTCCGACAGTGGGTGCGCAGTACAACCACATGACGACGAGCCTGTGCTACGCCAGCTCCAGCGATGGTCCCGTGCACTTTGGCCTGGGACCGGATACGAAGGCGGAGACAGTGGAGATTCACTGGCCGTCGGGACAAGTCACGAGAATAACGAATGTGAAGGCGGATCAGGTGCTGAAGCTCACGGAGTTGCCCCTTACGACCGAACACGATCCGGGATCTACCGCCCGCCGCTGATTCTCGCCTGACCGAACCGGTTCGTTTGGTTAACGGCTGGGCAAAACCCGGCAAACTGAACCCTGGCGTGCAACTGCTAATCTAGGAACTGTCCCACTCAGCAATTCATTTCCCCCGCGCCCGAGGCGCATCAGCCGCTCTCTTTGAAGATTTTGGGGATTCAGGGACCCTCGCGAAGGGCGGGGAGATTTCTGCACCACACGGACCGAACCTTTGGCGGAACTGCATTACGACGAGGCCAACTGGACGCCCAGCCACAATCCGTGGCTGGTGGCGCTCACCGTTACGCTGGCGACCTTCATGGAGGTGCTGGACACCTCCATCGCCAATGTCGCGCTGCCTCACATGGCCGGCACGCTGGGCGCGAGCCAGGAGGAGGCCACGTGGGTGCTGACCAGTTATCTGGTCGCGAGCGCCGTTATCCTGCCCATCTCCGGCTGGCTGATGGCGCGCATGGGGCGGAAACGCTTCTACATGAGCTGCGTGATGCTGTTCACGATTTGCTCCATGCTGTGCGGCCTGGCGCCCTCGCTGCCTCTGCTCGTGTTGTTCCGCGTGCTGCAGGGTGTGGGCGGCGGCGGCCTGGCTCCCAGCGAGCAGGCTATTCTGGCCGACACCTTCCCGGTGAGCAAGCGCGGCCAGGCGTTTGCAGTCTACGGAATGGCAGTCGTGGTGGCGCCCGCCATTGGGCCGACGCTGGGCGGATGGATCACCGACAATTTCAACTGGCACTGGATTTTTTTCATCAACTTGCCCGTCGGGCTGCTGTCGTTGTTCCTGACTCAGCGCATGGTGGAAGATCCGCCGTATCTGAAGGAAGAACAGAAGACGAGCCGCCGAGTGGATTTCATGGGGCTCGGACTCATCTCGATCGGCGTGGGCTGCCTCGAATTCGTACTCGACAAGGGCCAGGAGAAGGATTGGTTCGGCGACTCGACGATCACCGCGTTTGCGATCATCGCCGTGTGTACGCTGGTGTGTTTTGTCTGGTGGGAGTGGCAACATGACGATCCGATTGTCGATCTGAGGCTGTTGAAGAATCGCAACTTTGGCACCGCGGTTTTTCTGCAATTTGTTCTCGGCATGGTTTTGTTTGGCACCACCGTGCTGATTCCGCAATTCCTGCAGGTATTGCTGGGTTACACGGCAGAGCGCGCCGGGATGGTTCTGTCGCCAGGCGCCCTGGTGCTGATGCTGACCATGCCCATCGCCGGCCGGCTCGTGGGATCCGGAAAACTCGACCCGCGATTGCTGGTTGCTATGGGCTATGCCATCACCGCGGCAGGGCTGTTCAATTTGACGCGGCTCGATTTGGGTGTGTCGTTTGGGCAGATCACGCTGTGGCGCGCGTATCAGGTCATGGGCTTGTCGTTCGTCTTCATTCCCATCAGCACTCTGAATTATCTGGGCGTGCCGCGCAACAAGAACAATCAGATTTCGAGTTTCTCGAATTTCGCACGCAACATCGGTGGATCGGTGGGCACGGCGCTGCTGACCACGTTCCTGCAGCGAACCCAGCAGTCGCATATTGCCAGCCTGAGCACGCATGCCGTGGGCGGCAGCGTGCAGTATTCGCGGTTTGTGGAGATGACGCAGCAGGCCCTAATGCGGCTGGGGCAGAGCGCAGACGCCGCCAGGCAGATCGCCCTCGGGAATGCGTGGCAGAGCCTGAACCGCCAGGCACAGATGCTGAGCTACCAAAACGCATTCTGGGGGCTGGCCCTGATCATCGCGTGTCTGATCCCGCTGCCATTCATCATGCGGCGACCGCCGCGCACGCAGCGTGTCCGCGAAGAAATGGCGGGCCACTAACGAGTGGTGAAATTCCTTGTGGCCGCTCCCCTGAGCCGCATATTCTTGAGGCATTCGCAATGGACTTTGAAAATCTTCGAACCTTTCTCGAGGTCAGCCGCCTGAAGAGCTTTTCGCGTGCGGCCCAGAAACTGCTTCGCACCCAGCCGGCAATCTCGGCGCAGATTCGCACTCTGGAACAAGAAGTGGGCGCGCGGTTGTTCGACCGCGATGGCGGAAAGGTGACCTTTACCGCAGCCGGACGGTTGTTCGAGCCGTTTGCCGAGTACTGCGTGGAACGGCAGCGGCACATTCTTCTGGCCATCGCGGAACAGGAGCGCTCGCCGCGAGGGGAAATTTCGATCAGCGCGAACGAGGCCACCCATTTGTATGTGCTGCCGCAGGTTTTCGCACAGTTTCGGCAGCAGTATCCGCGTGTGATGCTGAGCGTGGTGCGCGCCGAGCGGCTGCGCACGCTGGAGAACGTGGTCAACCGGGAAGTCGATTTCGGCATCGTCTCGATGCCCGTGCGCGACACGCGGCTGGCGGTGGACCTGATTCATCGGGACGAACTCGCGCTGGTCACGCCGCGGGGGCACGCTCTGGCGGGACGCGGTGCGGTTCGGCTGCAGGAAGCGGTGCGTTATCCCATGCTCCTGCCCACGCATGGCAGGCGCAGAGAGCAACTGGACGAGTTGTTCCGGGTGAACGAGATTGTGCCGCGCGTGGCCATGGAGGTGGAGTCGAGCGAGATGCTGAAACGCTACATCGGCGTGGGGCTGGGGCTGGGCTTTTTGCCGCGCACCAATGTGGTCGAAGAGGAACGCTCGGGCGCGCTGCACGCCCTGGCGCTGGAAGGTGTGCGCCTGGCCCGCGAGCTGGCTCTGGTCTACCGGAAAGATCGCCAGCTTTCGAAAGCAGCACGGGAATTTCTGGAAATTGCGAGCCAGCCCGTGAGAAAGCGCGAATCGGAAGGCGGACAGGGGCGAGCGCGCAGTACCGTATGATTGAAAGCGATGTTAATTCCTTTTCATGGGCGTATCCGGCAGGCATTTCTGTGTTAATTTTCAGCGGGGACATAGTTTTCGGGCAGGTGAGTGCGCCGGGATTTCAAAAGGACTTGGAGGAGTTGAGAATTGGGAAAAAGCATGGTTCCGAGGCGGCTGTTCTTCACCAAAGGAGTGGGGAAACACAAGGAGCGGCTGACCTCATTTGAGCTGGCGTTGCGGGATGCCGGCATTGCGGCGCAGAATCTGGTGCGCGTTTCATCCATCTTTCCTCCGCAGGCAAAGCTGATTGGGCGCAAAGAGGGGCTGAAATACCTCAGCCCAGGCGAGGTTGTCTTTGCCGTGGTCGCAGAGAATTCCACACGCGAGCCGCACCGGCTGGTGGTATCGAGTATCGGCGTCGCGATTCCGAGTGATCGTAACACTTACGGTTACTTAAGCGAGCATCACAGCTTCGGCGAGACCGAGGATCAGGCGGGTGAGTACGCGGAAGAGCTGGCAGCAGAGATGCTGGCCACAACGCTGGACGTGGATTTCGATCCCGACAAGAGCTGGGATGAGAAAAAAGAAATTTACCGCATTTCGAACAAGATTGTGCGCACCGCAAACGTCACGCAGTCGGCGATTGGCGACAAACGCGGGCTGTGGACGACGACGATTGCGGCGGCGATTCTGATTTTCGAATAGGTTTACGGAGTGTATCAGGCAGGCGTGGGCCAACCGGCCTGCGCCTTTTGCTTGTTTCTGCACGACACGTAACCAGAGAAGATACAAATATGGCAGAGCTCGGTAGTTTTCGCGTTGGTCTGGTGCAGATGAGCTGTGGACCGGATCCGGACGCCAATCTGGAAAAGGCCGCGG
>DASZYN010000806.1:0-5987 GCA_035545435.1 Acidobacteriaceae bacterium
GAAGACCCGCGAAGCAGAACGTCAACACAAAACCGACGAAATGCGCGACAATGTTGCGCAGAAGGTAGATGACGCCAAAAACCAGGCGAACGAGAAGATCGATGAGTTCAAGGAACGGGAACGTCAGCGCCGTTCGGCCTAATCGAACCTGCTGTCGACGTTTCTGATCCCTAAAGACCCGGGGGTGCAGTGCCATCCGGCCTGATCGCCCCCAGGGTGCATCTACCTCACCGGGCTCGCAGCCAACGCTGCGAGCCCTCTTTTTTGTCTGCAGCAGACCTGGAGCGGCAGTCAGCGGGGAAAATCGCTTTCCTCGGCGGCTTGGCGGATTTCTTTCGGACACAGATGACTTAGCTGAGCGAGGAGATCCTGCGGATCATAGGAGGAGACGTGGAAGTCCTCCGCGCCGCATGGATCATGGCCGCTCGGAGAAACCGTGATCACCGGCAGATCGCTGCGGACCGCCCGTAGCCGCTCGATGAGGTGGCGGCAGGTCATTCCTTTCACTTCTGTGTCAAGGACGATACCGTCCACCCCGGGGAAACGGATAAGCGTCTCGATGGCCTCTTCGGCGCTGTAGGCGGTAATCACGTTGAGCAGGGCGGTCTCGATCACCAGTTTGCGGGCCGAGATGCTGCCCGGGTACTGCTTGTCGATCACCAGAAAGCAAGGTCGGATCATTCCCGGTGAGATGCGACCCGGGCCGGAACAGATGAATCTGCATCGATTCGCTGTCATGAATGGCGCTGCCGCGCCGATAGGGGTGCTGGGGGGCGGAATCGGCCACACCATCCCGTCCGACGGAAGGATCTAGCGCTTATGTCGATGGTTCGTAACCTGCCCATCGCCCGGAAGTTCCTCTGGGCATTCGGCATCATCAGCCTGTTGTGCGTGGGGCTGGCTGTGTACAGCTTCATCACGATGCGCGGAATTATTTCCCTGAGCATCGATGTGCGGGAGAATGACATCCCGTCGATTCTTCATCTGGCAAATATGCGGAACGCTCTCAACACGGTGCGCAGGACCGATCTGAGCCTGCTCACGTGCGCCTCCGATGAGTGCGTGAACCGGAACACAGCCAAGCGTCAAAAGGCTATACCCACGTTCGAGGCTGAAGCGAAGGGATACGAGCCGTTGATTGCCGATTCGGGTGAACGGCAGATCTACGACCGGTTTAAATCGAATTTTGAGAAATATCTCGACGCCAGCAATCGCGCCGCGGAGATGGAAGCCACCGGTCAGAGAGATCAGGCGAATGCGCTGATCACCTCGACAAACACCGCCGGTTATTTCCAGGACGCACTGGACGCTGGCGATCAGGCCATGCAGTTGAATGCCCGCGAAGGCAATGAGGCCGCGACCGCCGTGGTCGACGCGAGCCGGCGCACGAACTGGATCAGCATTGTGATGACGCTGGCCATCGTGGGTTTCTCGGTTCTGATCGGAACCCAGCTGAACCGCTTCGTGACGCCGCGAATCCGCAATGTGATGAAGATGGTGCAGAGGCTGGCCGACAAGGACATGACGGCGTACGTTCGTCCGACAGCGACCGATGAGATCGGACGGATGGGGGAAATGCTGAACGGCAGCGTGGCCAACCTGCGCGAGGTGCTGCGGTCGGTGGCGCAGAGTACGCAGACTCTGTCGGCGGCCACCACCGAGATCAGCGCGCGCGCCAGCGAGAGCGCGACAAACGCCGATACCCAGTCCGGGATGACAACCCAGATCGCGACGGCGGCGCAGGAGATGACGGCGACGATTGGCGAAATCAGCCGCAACGCGGAGAGCGCTGCCAGCGCCAGCCGTGTCTCGGCGGAGACGGCGACCCGGGGCGGTGAAGTCATGCAGGCGGCCTCCTCCACGATGGAGAAGATAGCCGCCGCAACCAGCTCGGTGTCGGAGCGAATCGGCTCTCTGGCGCATCGGTCCGAAGAGATCGGGAATGTGGTGAACGTGATTCAGGAGATCAGCGAACAGACCAACCTGCTGGCACTCAACGCGGCCATCGAGGCGGCGCGGGCCGGGGAGCATGGACGCGGATTCGCGGTGGTCGCAGGAGAAGTGCGCCGCCTCGCGGAGCGGACCAAGGCGGCAACGGAGGAGATCGCCGGGACGATCCGCAGCATTCAGGAGGAGACTCGTCAGACCATCGAGGTGATGGACAGCAGCCGCGCGGCGGTGGACTCGGGTCTGGAGGAAACCGCGAAGGCGCGCCGGAGCCTCGACGAAATTATCGAATCGTCACGGCAGGTCGAGCACCAGATCCAGCTGATCGCGTCGGCTGCAACCGAGCAGACGGCGGCTTCGGAGGAAATCTCCGAGTCTGCCGGGCGCATTTCCCACCTGGCGGTGCAGAATACGCAGGGAGCGGGTGAAGCGGTGACTGCGCTGAAGGATCTTTCTCGTCTGGCGGTCGATCTGGATACGATGATCCGCCAGTTCCAGCTGGAGGAAGCCAGCGGCGGAGCGGGAGGGTCGTTCAGGGCATCGCGTGAATCGGCTGCGGCCGTTGGGCTCCAACCCGCGCACTCGCTTTGATCTGTGCTTCAACGCCAGCGCCGCTCGGGCATGCCGCCCGGGCGGCGGTTCTCTTCAGGTTCCCAGAAGAAATATCGTGACAGAGGTCACATCGTTTTCTTTGCCCGACCGGCGATCCTACTGTCGCGGACGGCGTCCGGGGTCTATACTTGCTCCCCGGACGAAGGTCGCGTCTCGATCGTGAGGTGGAGGACAAAGATGGTTTCTCTGCGCCAAGTCGCGTTGTTCGCAATCACAGTGTCGTTCCTGTCCGGGTGTTCCAGCACCAGCACCAGCAGCAGTCCGGCCCCGCAGCCGGCCGCCACCACCCAGGCCGCCGCGGCGCCTCAGATTGTCACGGGCAAAACAGCCTTCTGGGAAATGTACAAGACCGCGCACGCCTGGGCTTCCGATGCGCAGCCGATGCGGCTGACGATGAAGGAGCTTCCTGGCTATAAGAATGAAGCTGGCAAGGCCGGCATGTGGGAGGCAACGTTCGGGTCCGGCAGCCTGCGCAGCTACCGAACCTTTACCTACGCAATCGCCGCCGCGCCGCCGAATATCTACAAAGGCGTGGACGCCGGGATGGCCCTGCCCTGGGGCGGCCCAACCCGGGATGCAATGCCGATCGATACTTCGATGTTCACCATCGATTCCGACGCCGCCTATACGGCCGCTGCGGCGGAAGCGGCGCCGGTGCTGAAGACGAAACCGGACCTGAAGGTCACGGACTTCGAGGTGGGGGCCACCTCGAAGTTTCCAACGCCGGTCTGGTACATCCTGTGGGGGTCGAAGAAAGCCGGGTTTGCCGCCGTGGTGGATGGCAGCAGCGGCAAGGTGATGAAGGGCAAATAACGGGTTTGGCTCCCCGGAACCGGTCGGGCCATCTGCGGAACGCTCAGTTGCTCTCGAAGGGGATGTCGGCGTTCCGCAATCCCAGCTTCGCGCCGATGGAGTATCCGATCATGGCCACGGCTGGCCAGGTGGCGATGAAACGCCCCTGGCCGTCGAGCAGGCCGCTGTCGGAATTCAGGCTCAGGAAGGTAAGCCAGAGCTTGTCCGTTGCTCCGCAGTGGTAGCAGGCCATGGGGCCGGTGGGCATGTCGAGCACGTGCAGCCCCCAGACCATCCACCAGATCAGTCCCATCATCCACGGAAGGGTGGCACTCTCGGTGGGGTGCAGCTTCGTGAAGCCGAAGCCGGCTGCCAGCGGAACCACAAAGGACACAATCAGCGTGACCAGCGGCGGCACGTAAGAAGGGTGCAACAGCGTGATCGCGCCCAGGGCAATTCCCCACGCGACGAGGCAGAGCACCAGATGAAAGAAAAAACCCATCGCCTGGAACAGGACGCGGGTTTCCTTGGGTCCCAGACTCTCGACCGGCCGCGAATTCACAGCACAACTCCGAATCGCATCTGTCCCCCAGACTAACGCGCTGGCGCAGGAGTTGCAGTTCCGGCTCGCACTTTTCTGGTAACTCATTACAATCGTTTTATGCTTCTGGAAGGCGTTTTTCCGGCCATGACGACGCCGTTCTATCCTGACGGCCGTCTTTACCTGCGCAAACTGGAGCAAAACGTCGAGCACTACTCGCGCACGCCCTGTGCCGGCATGGTGGTTCTCGGCTCCACCGGCGAAGCCGTGATGCTGGGCGACGAGGAGACGCGGGATGTTCTGCGCCATGCGGCCGGCGCCGCGGCTCCCGATAAGGTTCTTCTGGCGGGAGTGGCCAGGGAAAGTCTCTCGGAAACGCTGCGTCTGGCTGAATATGCGGCGGAAAAGCAGTACGACGCGGTTCTGGTTCGGACGCCGAACTTCTACACGCCTTCCTACGGTCTGACCAGCGGCGCGCTGCCGATGCTGACCTACTATCGCGCGATCGCCGACCGTTCACCGCTGCCCGTGGTTCTGTACAGCATTCCACGCTTCACGAACGTCGAACTGCCGCTGGAAGCCGTCGGGGAACTGGCCCAGCATCCGAATATCATCGGCATCAAGGATTCTTCGGGCAGTCTGGAACGCATCCAGGCCTTGCTCGCCGCGACCCGCAATGCACCGAAACGCAGTGTTCTCGTGACGCCGGTCTTTACCGCCATTACCGGCCGCATGATGATGGCGGAGACCGAGGCCGCAGCGGCGTCGGACTTTGTCGCTGCAGACGTGCTGGCCGGCGTGCCATCGGTTGCCGTGGCGCCGCTTGTCGTCAGGACGATGCGGAAGAAAGATGTGAGTTTCCAGGTGCTTTCCGGTTCGGCTGATACTTTGCTCTCTTCGCTCGAGGCCGGCGCGTCCGGCGCCGTTCTGGCGTTCGCTGCATGCGCGCCGCAAGCCTGCCAGGAGGTGTACACAGCCTGGAAAGAGAACGACCCGGTCGTTGCGCATGAAAAGCAGCGGCGCCTGATCGATGCTGCGCGCGTGGTCACGGGTAAATACAGCATCGCGGGCATCAAGCATGCCTGCGACCTGAACGGCTACTATGGCGGCGTTCCTCGTATTCCGCTTCTGCCGCTGAACGCGGATCAAAAAGCCGAGGTGGCGACGGCGATGGGTGATCTTCGAAATTAGCTTCATCGCCGCAGGTTCTTTGGCAGGCGTTTTCTCCGCGATTCAGGCGCTGGGCCTGGGTACTCTCTGCATAATGCCTTGACCGCCGTCCCTCCCACGGGTGAAGCTTCTACGCAATGTTCCTGAAACAGTACTATCTCGGATGTTTGGCCCACGCGTCGTACCTTCTGGGCGATGAGGCCTCCGGCACAGGAATCGTCGTCGATCCCCAGCGCGACGTTGAGCAGTATCTCGCCGATGCCGCGGCGAACGGTCTTACGATTCGCCATGTCTTTTTGAGCCACTTCCATGCCGATTTTGTGGCGGGGCATCTGGAACTGCGGGATCGATGCGGCGCGACGATTCATCTGGGCGCCCGGGGGAAAGCAGAATATCCGTTTGTCGCCATGAGCGACGGCGATGTTCTCGACTTTCCTCGGCTTCGTCTTGAGGTTCTCGAAACGCCGGGGCACACCATCGAGTCGATTTCGATCCTGGTTTATGACAAACAGCGCGATGCCGAGCATCCCTATGCCGTTCTTACCGGCGATACGCTGTTCATCGGCGATGTGGGACGGCCTGATCTGCGCGCCTCGCTTGGGTGGACCGCTGCAGAGCTGGGAAGCCATCTCTACGATTCGGTGCAGAACCGGCTCTTGCCGCTCCCCGATGCCACGCTTGTTTATCCCGCGCATGGAGCGGGCTCGCTGTGCGGCAAGAACATCTCGAAGGAGACGGTTTCAACGATGGGCGAGCAGCGGCGGTTCAACTACGCGCTGCAGCCGATGAGCCGCGATCAGTTCATCGCCATCGTAACCGCCGATCAGCCCGATGCGCCGCCCTACTTCACCTGGGATGCGGTGCTGAATACGCGGGAGCGGACCACGCTGGATACGAATCTCGGACTGGTTTTGCAGCCGCTGGA
>DASZYN010000807.1:0-2125 GCA_035545435.1 Acidobacteriaceae bacterium
CAGCATCCACCGCAGGCCGCGCCGCTCTCGCAGAGCCGAGCGTGTCCCCTCATCGTTCTTCGACAGCGCCCAGTACAGCGTATCCAGCTGGCGGTCGTGCAGCAGCGCGTCCAGCAGATTCGTCCCGCTCTTCTGGTGCCACACCGTGACTCCGGTCCAGTCCCGTTCATGAAAAATCACCGGTACCGGTGTCGCCGGAAAAGCGTATTCGTACGGCTGGTGTTTCTGCAGAGCTTCCTCAAGCGCCGTCAGCGGAAAGCCCGAATCGATGGCCAGAAACGCGCGCTCTGCGTTGGCCGTCACTACATAACCGTTCTTCTCGCCGCACCCTTCTGCAAACTGGTATCCCAGAACATCCACCAGCCGCTCCGCATCGTCGCAGTTCTCCACGTGGATCATGCCGTCGGCGCCCGCCAGTTGCCGCAGCTCCCGCGCAAAATCCACGTAGCGGCGCAGCAGAACCAGAAACTCCGTTTCGCCGCCGTTCTGAAATCCGTGCAGCGTAACATTGCGCGCCAGCAGCGGCAGCACATCTTCCGGCTCCGCTTCCTGGCTGATCCCCGCCATGCGCAGGAACGAGCGCAACGGGCCCGGGATTGGAATCGACTCCCCTCCCCCCGGCGCAGCCGGCGGTTTGACCGTGTCCGACGGTCGTGCCGCCTTCGCCGTCAGGCAAATACTGAAGAAAATGCAGCAGCCCAGCACCGTAGCTGAAAGGCGAAGACGACGTCTCATGACCGAAGACCCTCCGATTACCCAGGACAGGCGAAGTGCAATCGCGCACAAACGTAGGGGAGACACGACTCATTGCCGCCGGAGGCGAACCGCGTGGGCTTTGCCTGTGCGGTCTTTCGAGACGACTCCCCATCTTCCGAATCGGTCACGTGCGCGGAAGTTCGGCCAGCTTTGGAGCTTCGTCGCTTGAACGGTTTCGCCGTCCGTCAGCCACGCGCTTCGGATTCCTTGTTCGATCCCCCGCGTGTGGGCACCCATTGTCGCAAATCTTTTGCGGTTCTGGCGAATTCATTTCTCGTGCAGTGAAAATAGTGCGGGTATTCGTTCTCTGAGTCGTTTCCGAATGTCACGCAATTGTCTCCACTGCACCTCGCGTATCCCGTCCCCCCGCCGCTGAGGCGCACTGCTGGCGTGAGATGGCGTGCCAGTCCCCCGGAACACGATGGCTGGTTTCTGTGCAGGCGTCTCCGGCCCCGCCTGAAAACGTCCCGCCCCGTAGAGCCCGCAGGCTGGTGACTTCGCCCCTCTCCTGACATCAGTAACGCTCCTCATCCACGCGGGCCGCGCTGCACAAAAGGTAAAAATCCTACCCAGGGCGATCCGCCGCGGCACAGACCACTTTCGTGGTACTTCTGCCGGTTCTTTTCACACAACGGTTCGCACTTTCCGGTGATACGCTGTGCCAACAAACTCACCCGCCAGGCTCACCGGCCAATCTCGAAGCGCAGCTTTCATCCCCCAGGAGGATGCGTGCTAGCAAGACCCGTACGTCCAGGTGCCCCTCGTCTCGCACCGTCTCTGGCTCTGCTCTTAACTCTGCTGCTGGCATCGGTTTCCCTCACCGGCTGCGGCTCCATCAGCGGCAATCTCGGCGATCTCACCGCCATCTCCGCCTCCTCCGCCTCGGTCCGCGTCAATCAGCAGCTCCAGATCCAGAGCCGCATGAACGTGACGGCAGTGCCGCTCACCTTCTTCATCAATGGCGTTCAGGGCGGCAATGCCCAGCTCGGCACCATCGATGCCGCCGGCCTCTACACCGCCCCCGCTCAGGTCCCCACGCCCAACACCGTCACCGTGACCGCCACCGCGAATGGCCATCCTGAAGCCGCTCCCGGCAGTGTGACTGTCGCAGTCCTGAATCCAATTCCCGTCGTCACCGGCGTTCTGCCCTCCGGCATCACCGAAGGCGTCACCACCATCACCGTCACCGGTTCGCAGTTCGTCTACGGTGCGCAGATTCTCTGGAACGGCGCTCCCGTCGCCACGACGTATGTCTCCTCGACGCAAGTCGCCGCCGCCATCACCGCGCCCGCTCCTGGAACCTTTCCCCTGCTGGTCAGCAACCCTAACCCCGGCTCCGCCAATTCCGGAACCCTCAACGTCCCCGTCG
>DASZYN010000808.1:0-2823 GCA_035545435.1 Acidobacteriaceae bacterium
GGGGCGTTCTGATCTCGGTCCCACGCCGCTCAGCGGTTATCGGCGTGGTCCACCACCGCGGGAGCCCTGCGCGGTCGCGCAAATGACGACTCCCAAAACGTAACGCACACACCGAGGAAGACGACAACGCAGCAAGACGAAACACGGGAAGACGAAACGCAGGAAGGCGAAACGCAGCAAGAAGCGAACAAGCCACCAGGCGAAGGAGTTAAACCGGGCGCACTCCCCTTTTGGGAAAGCACCAGGTTCACCCCACAGCAGGAAGCGAACAAGCGCCACCAGGCGAAGGAGTTAACACCGGGCGCCCCCTTTGGGGGAAGCGCCAGGTTCACCCCAAAGCAGGAAGCGAACAAGCGCCACCAGGCGAAGGAGTTAACACCGGGCGTTCCCCCTTGGGGGAAGCGCCAGGTTCACCCCACAGCAAGCAGCGGACGCCTTGAGAGCACACGGAGTCAACCCAGTTCACGCCCCCGGCCAATCCGAAGTCACGCTGCCGGACCATTTCGGGAAACATCCACCACCGAGCGCACTCCCCTTTTGGGAAAGCGCCAGGCTCACCCCACAGCAAGCAGCGAACGCCTTCCGCGTGAGAAAGTAAACGGAATTGATCCTGTTCCCCACCCGAAAGTACTGTGACCGGAATCCGCTGAACCAGTCTGGGAAAGCAGGCCTCTCCACCCGCTCCCCAGCACTCCTCGATACGCCGGCCCGGCACGGTCCCGCAGGCCACAGCCCCAATACCTCTTGGTACTCAGTCCTCACCGGAAAGAGCCATGCTCGCATACGAAAATGTACTGGACAGACAATAGTTTCCGGTTATATTGAACCAATAGTTCCTGCCATCTGCCCGGGCCCTGACACGTTGGATACTTCCTTCCAAAGCAACTACAGGGGTTTCTTCGGGTTCAGGTCGGGCATGGCGAGAACAGACTTTCCGCACATGGGACTCAAGTTCCAGTTCGGGAAGGCCGATGAGAATCGGTTACTTTGCACCGTACGAAGTAAGGTTTCGCCAGACAGGTTTCTGCGGCATCATCAGCCAGAGGGTCTGGATTCTTCGAACGAGAGTATCTCTTGATGAAGCGCGTTTTTCTGTATCTGCTGGCTGCCCTGGTCGCCCCGTCGCTCCTCTTCGCGGCGTCCACCTCCACTGCGCATCGCACCGCCAAACACCGCTCGCGCGTCCATGAGTCAACGGCGGCGCGTCGCCACCTGGCCAACCTGCAGCACAGCCATCGCGCCCCCAGGGCCCATTTGGCCACAGCCAGCCTCACGACTCATTCCAGGCATCGCCGCCATCGCTTTTACGAGCGCTTCACCGCCAGTTCCTTTGCCGCTTCCGACGTCACCGCCGGCGACATCACCGCGGGTGAAGATCCCATTGTCCGCCAGGCTGCCATCGACGCCCTCGGCGGTATGAACGGAACCGTCGTCGCCATCGATCCCTCCAACGGCCGCGTCCTGGCCATGGTCAACCAGAAGCTGGCCTTGTCCAGCGGCGCCGAGCCCTGCTCCACCATTAAGCTTTCTGTCGCCCTGGCTGCCCTCGAAGAAGGCATCGTCACAAAGGACACTCCCGTCAATCTCGGCGGCCGCTACCATCTCAACCTCACCGAGGCTCTGGCTCACTCCAACAACGCCTACTTCGAAACGCTCGGCCGCAGGCTCGGTTTTGATCGCGTCCGCCACTACGCCACTCAATTCGGCCTCGGCGAGTTGGCTGGCTATAACATCGCTGGCGAACAGCTCGGCACCTACCCGGATCAGCCCATCGCTGAGAAGCTCGGCGGAGTCGGCCGCATGTGCTCCTTCGGCGAAGGCGTCTCCATGACGCCCCTTCAGCTCGGAGCCCTCGTCGCAGCCATCGCCAACGGCGGCACCCTCTACTATCTGCAGCACCCGACGACCCCTGCCGAAGCCCTCACCCTGCAGCCGCGCATCAAGCGCACTCTCGACATCGGCCCCATCCTCCCTGAAATTCAGGACGGAATGGCCGCCGCCGTCCGCTACGGCACAGCGCGTTCGCTCCGCGCAAACTTTAACCAGTTCCCGGTGCTGGGCAAGACCGGTACCTGCTCCAACGACGGAACTCGCTTCGGGTGGTTCGCTTCCTACGCCGACACCCAGTACGGGCGGATTGTCGCTGTCTTCTTCCTCGAGGGCGGCCGTCCCACCTTCGGCCCCAAAGCCGCCGAGCTTACCGGCGTCTTCTACCGCAATCTCTGGGACTCCAGCTACTTCGCCGCCAAACAGGCTCCTGAGACGCCGGATTCACCTGCCACAACGGCAGTCGGCGCTCCTCAGTAGGTCCATCCGCGCTGCGAACCTGCTGCCCCAGCGGCACACCGAGGCAAATCACTCGCCCGCGTACCGCGCGTAAGGCAGGTTCGCCCCACAGCGGCACCGCGCGCCTTCGCCATCCAAATTTCAACAAAAACAAAGATGTCCCTCCGCCGGAGGTGCCGTCCTCGATCGTCCCAGTGCCAATTGAGGAGCCGCCCCACCCCACAACAAAGTTCCGCGCACCAGGTGCCAGACACCAGCCCGATTTTCCAATCCCCGAAAACCTGTGGGGAGCCAGGTTCACCCCACAGCAAGCAGCGGACGCCGTCAGAACCCGGGCAGTCAACCCGATTCACTCCCCCGCCCAATCCGAAGTCACCATCGCCGGACCATTTCGGGAACGCCGCCCCCGACACCCACCCCTCACACCCCGCGCAAGCCCAGGTTCACCCCACAGCAAGCAGCAAACGCCTTCCCACCCCAGGATTCAACAGCATTCCCACCCCGCTCAACCCATCCGTACCCAGGTCTGTGCCATTC
>DASZYN010000809.1:0-5495 GCA_035545435.1 Acidobacteriaceae bacterium
CCCATCTTCGTCAGCTGATCGATCGTCGCCTGCCCCACGCGCGACTCAATCACGATGGTGCAACCCAGCTTGCTGCTGACCGTAAACCGGGGCTCAGAAAGCGCCGCCTGGATGTTCATGTGGTAATCGGCAATGTTCGAAACGAACTGCGCGTGCGCCAGCGGCTGGTTCCATCCGCCCATGATCCCGAACCCGATATGCTCGTCCCCCCGCTGCATAAACCCTGGGATGATCGTGTGCAGGGGGCGCTTGTGCCCGGCCAGCGCGTCCGGCGACTTCGGGTCAAGGTTAAAGAGCCCGCCGCGATCCTGCAGAACGAAACCCATCCCATCCACCGTGATCCCGGAACCAAACTCCGCATAGTTGCTCTGAATGAACGACACGATGTTGCCGTCATGGTCGACAACCGACAAATAGGTCGTGTCGCTGCCGGGCAGCGCCCCTGGCGCAACCGTGCAGTTAGCGTGCGCGGAATCGATCAGCTTCGCGCGCTGTGCGGCATACGACTTTGCCAGTAGCTGGGTGACAGGAATCTTCGAGAAGCGCGGATCGCCGTCATACGCCTTCACGTCCGCATACGCCAGCTTCATCGCCTCAATCCGCGTGTGCAGCTCGCCCGGGCTCCGTGGTCCGGCAGGGTCAGCCGCACTTTGCTCCATGATATTGAGCATCTCCAGCGCCGCCATGCCGTCGCCGTTCGGCGGCAGCTCGTAGACCGTCCAGTCCCGATACGTCGTCGAAATCGGCTCCACCCACTCCGCCGAATATTGCGCCAGATCGTCCGCCGTCATCGTGCCGCCATTTTCCGACGAGGTTTTCAGAATCGCCTGCGCGATCGGTCCCTTGTAAAAGGCATCCTCGCCCTGCGCTGCGATGACCCGCAGCGTATTCGCAAGGTCGGGGTTCATAAAGATTTGTCCGGCGGCAGGAACCTTCCCTTCCGGCAGAAAAACGCGCCGGCTGTCGCCGTTCTCTGAGAGCTGCGAGGCCGAGGCCGTCCAGTAGTCGTGGATCATCTCCGGCACCGTCACGCCGTGGTCCGCATAGAAAATGGCCGGCTCAAACAGCTCACGCCACGGCAGCTTCCCCCAGCGGGAGTGCAGCTTCGTCCACCCGTCCACCATGCCCGGAACCGTGACGGAGTCGATGCCTTTGGAGGGCATCGTCGTCATCCCTTTGGCCCGCAGGTGCTCAATCGTCAGCGCCTGGGGCGACCACCCGCTGGCGTTCAGCCCATAAAGCTTCCCCGTTTTCGCGTCCCAGTAGACTGCAAAGAGATCGCCGCCCATCCCGTTCATCATCGGTTCGGAGGTATTCAGCACCGCGTTGGCAGCGATGGCCGCGTCAATCGCCGATCCGCCCTTATCGAGCATCAGGGCGCCGGCCTGCGACGCCTGCACCCAGCTGGTGGCCACGATCCCGTACGGAGTCGAGACAACGGAGCGCCCGTACGAGCGATCCTGCGCGCCAAGCGGCGAGACGGCCAGAAGGCATAGCGACAAGACGAGGCGGGAGCGAATTCTCATGGGCGACCTTTTCCGTTGATGTGTCCGGGACGGCGGCGCCCCGGGCGACACCAGGGTAGCAGATTGCCGGAAGAGAGTCCTTTCCTGCGATCGTGCATCATCATGGGGGAGTCGGCTTTACACTACCAGGGTGCCTCAGTAGACTTGGAATTTCGGAGCTGAGGGGAGGCACGCTGCGAGCCAACCTCAGTGTGCTCGCGGAGGCTTCACATCCTCCCTCCCAACTTTCAGCATCAACAGGAACGAAGGACCACAGGAGAGACGCATGGCATCAGGTGTGGAAGAGAAGGTCAAACAGATCATCGTCGAGCAACTGCAGGTGGATGAGGCGGAAGTGACGCCGACCGCGTCCTTCCAGGAAGACCTGGGCGCCGATTCCCTCGACGTGGTCGAGCTGGTGATGCAGTTTGAGGAAGCCTTCGACCTCGAGATTCCCGACGAGGACGCCGAGAAGATCAAGACCGTCAAGGACGCGATCGACTATATCGACAAGAACGCGAAAGGCGGCAAGTAATCTTGCAACGGCGTGTCGTCGTCACGGGTCTTGGGCTGGTGTCGGCAGTAGGCAACACGGCGCCCGAGGTCTGGAACAACCTGCTGGCTGCGAAGAGCGGGATCGCCACGATCACGCACTTCGACACGACGAACTTTCCGGTCACCTTTGCCGCCGAAGTCAAGAACTTCGACCCCCTCAACTTTGTGGACAAGAAGGAAGCGCGCAAGATGGGGCGCTTCATTCATCTGGCTCTCGCCGCGACCCACGAAGCCATGGAGACTTCCGGCCTGAAGGTGACGCCGGAGATTGGCGACCGCGTCGGTGTGTTCATCGGATCGGGCATCGGCGGGTTCGACGTCATCGAGCGCGAACACAACAACATGCTGCAGGGTGGCCCGCGCAAAATATCCCCATTCTTTATTCCCGCGGCCATCATTAATTTGGCGGCAGGCCAGGTGAGCATCCGCTACGGAGCAAAGGGGCCAAACGAGGCCACCGCTACCGCCTGCACCACCAGCGCCCACGCCATTGGTGACGCCTATCGCATCATCGAGCGCGGCGATGCGGACGTCATGATCGCCGGCGGCTCCGAAGCCGCCATTACCCCCATGGGCGTCGGCGGATTCGCAGCCATGCGTGCGCTCTCCACCCGCAATGACGATCCCCAGCACGCCTGCCGCCCCTTCGACAGGGACCGCGACGGATTCGTCGTCGGCGAAGGTTCGGGCATCCTCGTCCTCGAAGAACTCGAGCACGCGAAGGCCCGCGGCGCGAAGATCCTCGCCGAGATCATCGGCTACGGCATGAGCGCGGATGCGTATCACATCACCGGCATGCCGGAGGACGGCGACGGCTGCTATCGCGCGATGGAGCACGCGCTCAAGTCGGCGAAGATCCAGCCCAACGATGTCGACTATGTGAACGCGCACGCTACGTCCACGACCCTGGGCGATGTCGTCGAGTCCAAAGCAATGCAGCGGCTCTTCGGCGAACGCGCGACGAGCAAAAAATTAATGATCAGCTCCACGAAGTCGATGACCGGCCACCTGCTCGGTGGCGCCGGCGGCCTCGAAGCAGGAATCACCATCCTCGCCCTGATGAACCAGACAGCTCCTCCAACCGCCAACCTCGACCATCCCGACCCCGAGTGCGTGCTGAACTACGTGCCCAACACGCCGCAAAAGGCGTCCATGCACGTCGCCCTGTCCAACTCCTTCGGCTTCGGCGGAACCAACGGCTCGCTGATCTTCCGCCGCTGGGAATAACGCAGAAATTTCGGATCCCCGTGCTGCCGGCTGTGCCTCACGGTCACAGCCGGCGGCGGAGCGGATCGAGATGCCCTTCGCCCCTGGGCGATTCCTCCTTCTCAACGCGGCTTTCCCGCGCAACCACGACCGGCGCTAACTTACGCGGAACCGGCCGGCAGCCCTGAAACCTGCGGACGACCAAGGTCTCCTGTTGCCTTCGCATGTGAAGTAAGCCGGGATCCCCGCCTTTGCCCGGAGCCATATTTTCGTAACTGTTACGAATCGGCGACTCCAATGGCGTGACTTGGCGCGTATGATCGCAGACAGTCTGGCCGACGGCCTCAAGCCAGACTCTGGATCCGAATCCGACAAGCTTTCTCCACAATTTGCAGGACGCTCTCTGAGGCCCCGCACTGAAAGGTTGGTACCTATGAGCGTGCTCCTGATCAATCCCAGCGACAATTCCTTTGGCACCGCCGTCATCACACCCCGATGGCTGTTCGTCCTCGCGGCTGCGACTCCCCGTTCCGTCGGAGATCCGATCCTGATCGACGAGTCGCTCGAGCAGATTGTGCCGGAGCGCATCCAGCCCGGCGATATCGTCGGCATCAGCGTCCATACCGGCAATGCGCTCCGCGGCTATCACGTAGGGCGCATGGCCCGCGAACGGGGCGCATGGGTTGTGTACGGCGGTATTCACGCCACGCTTTTCCCAGAAGAAGCCCTGGAACGTGGCCAGGCGCACGCCGTGGTCAAGGGCGATGGCGACCTCGTGTGGGCGAAGGTCGTGAAGGATTGCCTCGCCGGCAATCCGGACAAGGTTTACGAGGGCGGACGCATCGCCGGCAGCGACTTCCTCGCCGCCCGCTGGGATCTCATGCGCCCGGAAAAATACATGTGGGCCTCGGTCCAGACCATTCGCGGGTGCCCCAAACATTGCTCCTTCTGCAGCGTCTGGAGAACCGATGGCCAAAAGCCGCGGCAGCGCCGGCATCAGAGCGTCATCGATGAAATCGTCAACCTGCGCCGGCTCGGCTTTAGATTCGTCGCCCTGGCTGACGATAATTTTTATCCCGTCACCCTCACCGATCTGCGCCTGGCCCGCGAGCAAAATAATCAGGCCAAACTGGCGGAGCTGACCGAGATCCGCGAGGAGCGCTTTGCGCTCATGGAAGAGCTGGCCAGGCTGCCCAGCGACATGGTCTTCTTCACCCAGATCACCATGGAAGCCGGCGAGGACGGCGACTACCTCGACGCCATGCGCAAAGCCAACATCAAAGGCGCGCTCGTCGGCGTCGAGGCCGTGACCCCGGAAGGCCTCAAGGCCGTCTACAAGGACTGGAACTACTCCGGCGAGGCCCTGGCGAAGCAACTCCAGACCTTCAAAGCACACGGTGTACACGTGCTGGGGTCGTTCATCTTCGGCCTGCCCACCGACAAGCCCGCGACCTTCGGCGCGACCGTGGAAATGGCCATGAAAGCGGGCGTCACGTTCGCGCAGTTCGTCATGATGACCCCCTTCCCAGGCACGGTCGATTTTGGCCGCTGGGAGAAGACGCAATCGGTGGATCCCGCCATGGTGGGCGACGTGCCCATCACCCGCTACTGGCTCATCCCCACCGAAGTGCGCCCCAAGATGTTTACACCCCATCCCACCATGAGTTCGGATGAGATTCGTGACCGAACCCAGAAAGTGTGGGACCGGTTCTATAACTGGCCGGCGATCTGGGAGCGGTCGGCCTGCTGCCCCAACGTGACCTCGCGCATCGCGTTCATCTTCCTTTCAAAGCTCTACCGGCAGATGTATGCGGGCACGGGCATTTCCAGCGACAGCGCGCGGCGCAGGAAGTCCAAACGCTGGGCGCGCTGGACCGCCCGCCAATGCAAGAGGCTCTTTCGAGCCACGCCGATGCCGGAACTGCAGTCGCCGGCCTGGGATATGCCCGTTTGGGCCCGTGCCCAGCGCCCGGAGCTGCTCAGCATCCGGAACAGGGCCGATTCTTAAGTTCAGCCTGGAAGCGCGACCCACGGAGCGCTGCTTACCGCGAAATGATTCAGGAAGGGTGTGGCCTCGCACGGCCCGCGATCACGCTAAAACGAGATCGACGGCAGCCACGCGCCTGCAGGATCGTTGTAGAGACCGAAGCTCATCAGCGTCATCGGCTGAACAATGCGCAGCCCCTCGGAAAGACACCAGCGCAGAAGACTGGCGTTGCGCGACGGAAC
>DASZYN010000810.1:0-8328 GCA_035545435.1 Acidobacteriaceae bacterium
AGGTCGGCCACGCGGATCGCCACGTGCGCGATGCCGGTGAGATTGGGTGTCGCCGGTGGAGCGGAATCCGGAGTCTGTCCGCCGGCGTGGAGGCAGCAACTGAACACAATCGCAACTGCGGCGCGAAAAACGCCGCGTGCATGTTCGAAATTGGCGTATCGCTTCATCGTCCCCCCTGCGTGCTCGCAGCCCTCTTCGCGTGGCCGCGATGGGATACAAATTCCTCCACCTGAGCTCCTGCCATCAGGAATGCACCCACGCCGTAGTTGTAGCTCGAAGAGGGCAGGTAATGCGCAGGCGCTGCGCCCGTTTGTTGAATGTTGCCCAGACGTCCATCCTCATAGATCTGACCGACGAGCCCGCGCCAGGCTTTCGCGATGATGGGCTTATAAGCTGCCCGGTCGAGCACACCATGATTCACGCCCCATGCGAGCGCGAACGTGATGAGCGCGGAGCCGGAAACTTCCGGTTGCGGGTGGTCGAGCGGATCGAGCAGATCGGAGTGCCAGAGTCCTGTCTGCTTGTCCTGAAGTGCGGCGACCGCTGCAGCCATCTCCCGCAGCTGCGCTTCATATTTCCTGCGCGAGGGATAGTTTTCCGGCATGTAATCCAGCGTGCGCGCGATGCCCCCCATCACCCAGCCGTTGCCGCGCGACCAGAACAGCGGGTTGCCATGGTCGTCGGTCTGATGCAGGAAGGTGATGTCGCGGTAATAAAGGTGGCGTTGCGCATCGTAGAGCAAGTGCGACGTCTCCCACCAGTGCTTGTCCAGGTAATCGAGATATCGGGGATCGTGCGTCACCGCGTACATGCGTGACCATACGGGCGGCGCCATGAACAACGCGTCGCACCACCACCACGGAATCTGCGCCTGCCCCTCGGGAATCCGCGCCGCGCCGCCCGCGATCAATTCGTCGAGCGCGGCCTGGGTTGGCCTCGACTTTTCCGGTGCAGGCTGGAGCAGGTCCAGTTCCAGGTAAGTCTGCCCTACGCTTTGATCGTCCGCGTTCGGATGCTGGGACCGCAGGTCCCACTGGAACTTCTCTGCCATCGCCTGCATGGCGTCGCGATACTTCGGGTCATCGAGTGCAGGCGAGGCCGCCATGAAACCGCTGTAAAGAACGCTCCACGTCCAGATCCGGTCGAAGTAAGGCTGCGACCAGGCAAGTTCCCAATCGGCAACTTTGCGCATCGCAGCGCGCACATCGGCGGCCCTCATTGCGCCGGAGAGCTTCGCTTTCAAACCGGGATCCGCCGGAGCATCGCCGAAGTGGCGCGAGATGTCGCGGTCGATTCCCTTCTGCTCCTGTGCGGTGATCGACGGCGGAACGGATTGCAGGGCGGACTGCTTTTGCCCGAACAGTGACACTGCGATCGCTAACGCTGCGACAAGAGCAGAGGCTTCGTTGATGATTCCCAACCGTGTGCAGCGGTTCATTGCGCAGCCTCTCCCGAACCAGATGTTTCGCCCGCCGGCACGAGGCGCAGCGGGCCAAGGATGCCCGACGGCAGCGCCTCCAGATGATCCATATCCTGAGGTGCAAACCGCTTGCCGTAGCGCATCCATAGCAGCCGATAGTCGGTGGGCGTGCGGCCAGCCAGTTCATTGATGGCCGTGTTCGCCACCACGATCTTCAATTCATTCGAACCGGCATGCAGGAAAGGCCCGATATCCAGAACAAACGGCGGATGCCATACCGAACCCGCACGCTTGCCATCCACGTACACCACGGCCGCGTCGCGCAGTGGCGCGTCCAGCCAGGTGCGCATTCCCGGAAAGTTCAAGCCTCTCCGCCTCACCGGCGAGCCGGCGCCGAAATCAAGCATCGCCGTCGCGCCCTTTGGGAAGTCGGCCGGAAGATCGACTGTCCGCGTGTAGCTCGCCGTGCCAGAGTAGTATCTGCCCGCCTCATCGTCAGACCATGAATGGAGCGAATGCATCGCTTCGCTGAAGCCGGTCTTGTCCAGAGTGACCTTCCAGTCATGGTCGAGATCGATCGGAGAAAAGTTTGTTGCCGTGTCTGTACCTTTTTGCCCGACGGCGCGATCCGTGAAAACCACCACCTGGGACGCATACGGAGCGAGAGTCATTGAGAGCTTCGGCCCTTCGCCGGCGTCTGAGATTTTCCCCGAGAACGGATCCCAGAGGGAGACCGCCGGCCGCTCGGTGCGAAAAGTCGCACTGAAGACATGAGGCCGATTGTCAGTGTTGGCCAGGAAATAGATATCGGCGTCCGCCAGCTTGCGATGAATGAAGCCGACCTCAGGTGTGGCCGGCTCGAGCGCCACATCTGGCTTAAGAAAGGCGCCAATGGTTGGCCCCAGATCGGTTGCCCTTTTCACCAGCTTCGCGTTTTGGGCATCCGGCGCGAACAATTGCTTCGAAATCTGAAGAACTCGAGGCGTATCGCGAGGACTCTCGACAAGCCCCGGCGCCCGCGTCGGAGAGTCCCCCGTTGCCAGAACCATGCCCCCATTCTTCACATACTCCGCAATCTTCCGGTAGGTGGCGAGTGGAATGCTGCGAGCATCTGGAATAACCAGCACCGGATAATGGACGCCGGCGCGATCGATCGCCTCTGAATCAATGAAATCGAAGTTGTAACCGGCATCGAGAATTGCCGGTACGAGATCCGTTCCGAGCAGCTTTGCCATCTGGCCGCTGACCGACGCCTCACCGAGGCGAAAATGAGCCTCGGCATCTTCCTCCGGAAGCAGAACCGCAACATCATTGGCGGGCTGGCCCTGGCGCAGTAACCAGCTCATGCGCGTCAGATACGCAGTGACGTCCGGCATCACAATCCACCAGGGATTGTGGTCGTTGAAGACCGCGGCGGCATAGAACGAATATCCTGGCTCCCCCGCCGAAGCCGGAGAGTAGGGCCACCCATGGCCCACCAGCTGATTGATTCCCTGCAGGAAAAAAGTGTCGGCCTCCGCTTTCATGTCCAGGGGTGTCGCGCTGAAGGCAGGCGAATGCAGCCACGTCCAGGTCTCCGACGAAGTCACAGGCCGTCCGTAAACATGGCTCGCCGACGTGGCCCAGCGCGTAAACGAGAATGGCCCGTGCCACTGCGATCCCTCTCCCTCCGGCAAATCGACGCGCGAATTGCTCGACAACGTAACCGCGGGGCTGCCGTAGGTCTGAGATCGAAACTCAGTGTGGTGCGCGTGCGCCCAGGCATTAATCGCTCCCAGATAATTCTGGTCGATCAACTCCGCCAGCGTGCGTCCCCAGTCATAGCGCAGATCCGCCGCCTCCGGGCCTGTTCCAGCAACAAGCTCTGGCAGATAAGGCGTCAAATCGTAACCGCGACGATTGCGAAATTCGCTCAGGAAGTCCGCCGTCCAATCCGATTCATAGACCTCCAGACTGTCGCTGAAAACGGAATACGGCGGATGATCGCCAAACGCCCCCACGATCGGATCGGCCACATTCCTCAGGTGATCCTGTACGGCACCCGCGCTGAAGTGATCGATGACAAACCCCTCCGCTCCGTAAGCCGGCCGCTTGACCTGTTGCCCAGTGCGGCTGGAGATAAAAAACAGCGCAACGCGCGGATCGCCCAAATCTGAGGGAAGCTGCAAACGTCCGTCCCTGACGTCTTCGACCCGCCGCGCGTGATCTGCGTCGTAGCGTTCCGACGTCCCGGCAGCCACGAACGACGCCAGGAGCGTCTCCCCATTTTCGAGTGAAGGCACAGCGACTGAATGCAGCCCAGCCGGAACTGCAACCGCCACCACCCGCAAACGCCCCGCCGACTCCGTCACCGGTACCCACGCACCACCGTAGGGCCACCCACTGCCCAGCGTAATGCTGACCCGCATCCCCAGTTCATGGCCGGTGTTCGCAGCAAAGGTGACCATCTTCAGGAATTCCGGCGAAAGGAATTTCAGGTTGCGGAATCCTTTTTGCGGATCGTCAAGCTGGAGCGGATACACCGGTTGAATCTCCACGCCGCCGATGCCGCCGGCCTTCATCGTGCGCAGTTCGCGCGCAAGCTCACCGGGCTCGACGGCTGGCCCGAACCACCACCAGCGCATCATGGGTCGCGCTTCCATTGGAGGCGCGGCGAAACCCCGGCGCAAAGAGGCGAGAGAATCGCCGGCATTTGTGGGACGCCGTGTCGTCGTAGAATTCTGCTGCGCACCAACCAGACTGGCGGCCGTGAGACAAAGGGCGGCCCCGCAGGGCATCAGCTTTCGAACAGCGATCATGAATCGGGAGCATCTCCAACGCCGTTGATCGTACGCCACGTACGCGCGTGAATTCAGAACGCACCACTTCAGTGCAGATTCACGTTGCCGCCTGCCGCCTTAATGATTCCTGAGCCATCGGCAGCCTCGACGCTGACCCTCTGGCCTGATACATCGGCATTGCTGATCGCCATACCGTGCTGCGCCTGAATGTGCACATCCTTCAGAACCACATTGCGAATCGGAGCTTCCGGCAGGCCTGCAATCGCGCCAGCGGAAACAATATCCGTGGCCGTTACATTTTCCAAAGTGATGTCATGGAAGTGGGGGGTCAGCCGTGTAACTGGCTGCGCTGGGTCGGGATCGGGGGGCAGAATTTTCGGGTAGTACTCGCTGATGATGATGGCGTTCTTCACATTTTTCATGTCGATGTCGCGGAAAACGAAGTTTCCCACGTCATTGCCCCGGTCCCGGTTGGCCTTGACGCGGATGCCGTTGTCCGTCCCGTCGAAATGGATACGTTCTGCACGGACATTCTGCGCCCCGCCCGCCACCTCGCTGCCAATCGAAAGGCCGTGCCCGTGCAAAAAGTTGCAGTCGGTAATGGTGATATCGCGGCTGGGGTCATCCGGGCCGGGCGAATTAGCAATACCCGACTTGATCGCGACATCGTCGTCACCCACATCCGCGAAAACATGATCGATGCGAACGTGCGAAGACGAGAAGGGATCGATGGCATCGGTGTTCGGCGAGTGCTGCGGCGCCAGTACTCTGATATTCCGAATCGTCACATCGTCGGAGTAGTAGGGCACCAGCTGCCACATGGGTGAGTTCTGGATCGTAACGCCCTCAACCAGCACGTGCCTGCAGTGGTCAAATACGACGAGGCGCGGGCGTGTGTGGTCAGACCCCATCACACCGTGGTCCTTCACCGCACGAGCCTCATCCCACCAGCTCTGTCCATTTCCGTCGATGGTTCCCTCGCCTGTTATCGAGACGTTGGTCGCATTCGTCGCGCTTACCAGCGATCGCCGCCCCGGCGCTTTGAACTCCGTTATTGACGGATAGTCGTCGTGATCCGGAGAACCCAGCAGCGTCGCCCCCTTGTCGAGTTGGAGAGTAATCTTGCTCTTCAGCATGATCGGCGCACTGAGCCAGGTACCCGCGGAGAGCCTCACCGTGCCGCCTCCACGCTGCTCGCACGCATCGACCGCACGCTGAATCGCGGTCGTGTCCCTGGCTATGCCATCTGCTTTCGCACCGTATGCATGCGGATCGCAAACGGTGGACACAGCCGCAGCCCATGAACGGCTTCCGGCAGCCAGTCCCAGCACAACCAATCCGGACAAGACAGGCAAAAAGCCAAATCGAATTCGCATCAGGAGAATTTCCTCTGGGGGTTCAGTTCCAATTGCGAAACCCATGATACGCTGGACGGCGCTCAGTGGTCATACCACTATGTGGGACCGTGGATTGCAATCGAGACACTACTTTTGCGAGGATCGTGCGCTATGAACTCTTTCCGCTCCAATCGTCGAGAAATGCTCCGCATGAGTGCTCTGGGACTCGGTGCCGTGGTCGGTTCTTCCCTGCCAGAGGCGTATGCGCTTCCCCGCTCTCCCGCTCCGTCGCAGGGCATGCCCGGCATTTTTGACGTGCGCACCTATGGTGCCGTCGGCGACGGAAAGACCGTGGACACACCTGCCATCAATAAGGCGATTGAGGCAGCTGCCGCAGCGGGTGGAGGAACAGTCGTATTTCCTCCAGGCACCTGGCTCAGCTTCTCCATCCACCTGAAAAGTCACGTAGGACTTTACCTCGCGCAAAGCGCGACGCTCCTCGCCGCCGACTCTCCGCTTCCAGGACAAACCACCGGTTACAACGGAGGAACCTATGATGCGGCTGAGCCGAACACACCTTGGGAGGACTACCAGGACTATGGCCATAACCACTGGCACAACTCGCTGATCTGGGGTGAGAATCTCTCCGACATCAGCATCACGGGTCCGGGAACGATCTACGGCAAGGGCCTGAGTTTCGGAGCCCGCCGCAACGCCCGCGGCAATTATCCGATCTATGTGGCCGAGCAGGCCGGGGTCGGCAACAAGAGCATCGCTCTGAAGAATTGCCACAACGTGCTGCTCCGCGACTTTTCGATTCTGAAGGGTGGACACTTCGGCCTTTTGCTAACCGGCGTCGATAACCTCACCATCGACAACCTGACCATCGATACGGATCGCGACGGCATCGACATCGATTGCTGCCGCAACGTTCATGTCTCCAACTGCACCGTGAACTCACCCTGGGACGACGGCATTTGCCCAAAAAGCAGTTACGCCCTCGGCTATGCGCGCGCGACCGAAAACGTGACCATCACCAATTGCTATGTGACGGGTGACTACGAACTCGGCACCGTTCTCGACGGCACATTTAAACGGTTCGCGGCCGATGCACATGTGGGCCGCACAGGCCGCATCAAGTGCGGGACGGAGTCAAATGGCGGATTTAAAAATATCACCATCTCCAACTGCGTGTTCGATACGTGTAACGGCCTGGCCCTCGAGAGCGAAGACGGAGCACTTTGCGAAGATATTGCCGTCACGAACATCACCATGCGCAATATCACCACTTCCCCAATCTTCGTTCGTCTCGGAGCCCGGCTGCGCGGCCCGAAGGAGACGACCAAAGTGGGCACGATGCGCCGCATCCTGATCAGTAACCTGACCAGTTACAACTGTGCTTCCAGACTCTGTTCGATCCTCAGCGGCATCCCGGACTACGCCATCGAGGACGTGAAGCTGGCCAACATTTACCAGCATCATGTGGGCGGTGCGTCGCAGGATACGCTCGCAATTCAACCCCCGGAAAACGAAAACAAGTATCCGGACCCGGGTATGTTTGGGCCCATGCCATCCCAGGGATTCTTCCTCCGGCATATTAAGAACCTCGAGATGAGTCACGTAGAAGTTGCCGCAGCAACGTCCGATCCGCGCCCCAGCTTTTATCTCGCCGGCGTCGACCGGGCTGATTTCATTGCCGTCACTGCGCCCAAAGGTGTGCAGGCCTTTCATCTTGGCAAGGTAACTGACCTGCGCATTCTGTTGAGCCGAGCGGCAAAAGATACGCAATTGGATACCGCCGACAACCAGACGATCTAAGAAGCAAACGCTTGTCTCACGCAGTGGTCTGACCAAAATGGGCAAAGTCGACGTTTCTGCAGGCATCGACTGCCGCTTTCGGCACGGGCTTCCGGACAGTGGGCTTCGGGCCTGGCGGGATCGCACTTCTCCTGATGTCGCGAGCCCGCCCTTGCACGAAACATTTGCCCAATCGCGGATAAAAACTGGCGCGTTCAGCCGTAAGGCGATGAAACCGGTCAGAAAAACGGTCCGGGCGTACTCTGCGCACGCCTCTTTCACAAGGCCCCCCCAAACCTCCGTTCCCGGCACCGAGACAGCGCCAATCATAGGTCTTGACAGTCTTGTAAAGCCTCCACGATACTGGTGCGGTTTTTAAGACAGGTCAGACCTCTCGGCGCAGCCATGACCTGCACACCCAATAAAGTTTCGGAGGATACGTCATGACGCAGACGAACCGGCGGGCTCCCGTAGGGGGGCGATCGCTTCTTTGGGCTCTCGCACTCTGTCTGATGACTGCGCCCGCGTTCGCGCAGTTAGCAGGCACCGGCACCATCCAGGGCACCATCAGTGATCCTTCTGGTGCCGTTGTCCCGGGTGCCGAGGTAACGGTCACCGGTACGGCCACCAGCGCGAAGCATCAGACCGTCAGCAGCGGCGGCGGAGTGTTCAGCTTCCCGAATCTCCCCATCGGCACCTATAACCTCTCCGTCACGGCGTCCGGATTCAAGGCCTATACCCAGTCGGGCATCGTCCTTGAAGTTGGAAGCAACATCGGAGTCAATGTCAACTTGTCGGTTGGCGCCGCGAACCAGGAAGTTCACGTCCAGGCCAATGGCATCGCCCTGCAGACGCAGGACACCTCCTTCAAGCAGACGATTGACCAAAAAGAGGTCAATGAGTTGCCCCTCAATGGCCGCCAGATGACCGACCTGATCGTGCTTTCTGGCGGAGCTGCGAGTGCTCCCGGTAACGATATGGTCGGCAGTAAGAA
>DASZYN010000811.1:0-2924 GCA_035545435.1 Acidobacteriaceae bacterium
CCCGGAGGGCGCTAACTAACCCATGGAATGGAAGAGCCGCCGCATCGAAGCCATTCTTGAGCAGGCCCTCGCTGAGGACAAAGCCACCAGCGATGTCACCACCGCTCTGACCATCGAGCCCTCGCTGCGCGCCTCTGCAACCATCATCGCTAAAGAAGACTGCGTTCTCTCTGGCCTCGGCTGCATCCCGCGCTTCCTCGACATCTTCGCGCGCCTCGATGCCAAATCGAGCGGACGTCACGAAGTCATCAGCCATCCGGAGATCTTCGACGGCGTCCGCCTTCGCAATGGCCAGGCCGTCGCCGTCATTCGTCACAACGCCCGTGTCATTCTCGCCTGCGAGCGTGTCATCCTCAACCTCATGCAGCGCATGAGCGGCATCGCCACCCTCACTCGCCGGTACGTCGATGAGATCGACGGCACCGGGGTCAAGATCCTGGACACGCGCAAGACCATCCCCGGACTGCGCATCCTCGACAAGTACGCGGTCCGCTGCGGCGGCGGCGAAAACCACCGTCTCGATCTCTCCGACGGCATTCTTATCAAGAACAACCACATCACCCTCGGCGGCGGAATCGTGAAAGTCCTCGAGCGCGCAAAAGAGCGCCGCAAACCAGGCCAGACGATCGACATCGAAGTTCGCAATCCGACCGAACTCGAGCTGGCCCTCGACCACGGCGCCGAATCGCTGCTGCTCGACAACATGACCCCGGCCGAAGTGAAGAAGTCCATCGAGTTCGTGCGCGAGCGCGGCCTGAAGATCCCCATCGAAGCCTCCGGCGGCATCACGCTCGAAAACATCCGCAAGTACGCCCTCGCTGGCCCGGACTACATCTCCGTCGGTGCTCTCACCCACTCCGCTCAGGCCGTCGACCTCTCCATGCGCATCACGGCGGAGATCTATTAGATCGGTGGCAGATCCCAGCTTCACCCCCTTCGATGATCCCTTCGATCTGCCCGCGCTGAACGCCGCGCTTGCCGGATCACGTTTTGCCGGCAACCTCCACTTCTTCCCGTCGATCCACTCAACGAACTCCCATGCCATGCAGCAAGCGGATTCCGGTGCGCCCGACGGCAGCATCTATCTGGCCGACGAGCAAACCGCAGGACGAGGCCGAGGCGCGCACGCCTGGACCTCACCTCCCGGCTCAGGCCTCTACGTCAGCATTCTCCTGCGCCCACGCATCGCGCCCGCCGACATCCTCTGGCTTTCCCTTGCTGCCGGTCTCGCCGTCCACGACGCGATCCGGACCGTCACATCGCTCCAGTCCGATCTGCGCTGGCCCAACGACCTCCTCTTCGGCTCACGAAAATTCTGCGGCATCCTCACCGAACTCAATGCCGAGGTCACGCGCGTCCGCCACGCCGTCATCGGCGTCGGTATCAACGTTCACCAACCGCTGTTCCCAGCCGAAATCAGCTCGGTCGCTACATCGCTGTTTATCGAAACTGGCCGTAACTGGCCGCGCCAGGACTTGCTTCTCGCACTGTTAACGTCTCTTAACCGCGAACTCGCCGCCCTTGCCGACCCGTCAATCGCCGCCGAAAGTATCCGCACCCGTCTCGAGCAGCGTTCCTCATGGATCCGCGGCAAGCGCGTACTCGTCGACGAGGGTGAGCCGTACACCGGCGTCACCGACGGCCTCGATACCCGCGGCTTTCTCCGGGTTCATACGAAGAACGGCCTGCGCACCGTGCTTTCCGGCGGCGTTCGCGAGGCCAGGGCATAGAATCGAGAACGCGCAAACTGCGCGCATACAATCAGAGCCATGCTGCTTGTCCTCAACGTCAACAACACCAACACCGTGATTGCGCTCTACCCGCTCACGCCCGACGGCCATACTGGTGATCTGCGCGCGACCTGGCGCATCAGCACGCGCCAGTCGCAGACCGCGGACGAATACGGCATCCTCATCCGCAGCCTTCTGCAGCATGAAGGCGTCGAATCAGGCGCCATCCGTGGCATCGTGATTGCCTCCGTCGTTCCCCCCATCGACTGGATCCTCCGCCAGTTTTGCGAGCGTTACTTCACCCAGAAGCCGCTGTTCATTGAGCCCGGCGTCAAGACTGGTTTGCCCATTCTGACGGACAATCCCGGCGAAGTGGGCGCTGATCGGGTCGCCAACTGTGTCGGCGCGTTTCACCGCTACGGCGGCCCCACCATCGTGGTTGACCTTGGTACCGCAACCAACTTCGATGTCGTCTCAAAGAAAGGCGAATTCCTCGGCGGCGCTATTGCGCCAGGCCTCGCCATCTCCGCCGATGCGCTCTTCTCCCGTGCCGCACGCCTGCCCCGCGTCGAGATTCGCCGGCCTGCGAAAATCATCGGCACCAACACCGTCGATAACCTCCAGATCGGCCTCTTCTGGGGTCATATCGGTCTGGTCGACTCCATTCTCGAGCGCATGATCGGCGAACTCGGGTCGGAGACGAAATGTATCGCCACAGGCGGCCTCGCCCACCTCATCGCGCGCGAATCGAAATTCATCACCGAGGTCAACGACCGCCTCACCCTGGAAGGCCTCCGCCTCATCTACGACCGCAACCGCGCCGCCCGCAGTGCATCGCACTCCGAATCGCACTCGACCCGTCCCGGCGCCGACTGACGCCGTGGAGAATTACTTCAACTACTTCACCGAGATTGAGGAGCACTTCCAGCGCCGCCGTGGCTCCATCCTTCTTCTGTCCACGCTGGACTGGGCTCTGATCGACACGTGGCGCGAAGCCGGAATTCCGCTCGAAGCCGTGTTGCGCGGCATTGATACCGCTTTCGACCGCTATGAAGCCCGCAAACATCGCACCGTTCGCCGCGTCAACGGCCTGGCCTGGTGCGCCCAGGAAGTATTAACTGCCGCGGAGGACATGCGCGAGGCATCTCTCGGGGCAGCCAGGCAAAAAGCTGAGCCTGCCAACGCGGGTCTCGA
>DASZYN010000812.1:0-1972 GCA_035545435.1 Acidobacteriaceae bacterium
TACTAACATGCGCACGAGATCGGGCGCCGGATCGTGCGGGTCCAGCGTCTCGACATGTTGAGCCAGCATCTCCGTGCCGCGTACCAGGCCGGCTTTGATCCGCGTGCCGCCCACATCGAAGGCAAGAACCACCTCCTGCTCGTCAGGCTCGCGCGCCTCGCTCATTCCATGCATCTCTCGTAACGGACTCACCGCTCTTTTCCCCCTCTCGTCCTAGTGCCAGCCGAGGGCTTCGACGGGCTGGGCGGCCTGGATGGCCTGTTCCTCGCTGCTCATGCCCGCCGTACTCAGCAGACGATAGCGCAGGCGGAACGGTCCCTGCTGGCTGACCGGGAAATTGGTGTGCCAGTAATGATTGACCGGCATCGAGGCCAGGAAGCCATTCCAGGTCCACGGCTCTGTCTCCCAGCGGTTATAGTTCAACTCGTTGGTCATGACCAGCGGGGCATCCAGGGGCAGCCAGAGCGCCTGCGCACCCTGCGCGCCGCCAATGCGTGCCGCCCGCTGCATGGTGTAGTAGCTCGCACAGGTACCTGGCAACTGGCCGCCCGTCTCATGACTGCCTGGCCGGAAGAAGCCGCCGCCCGTCTCCAGGTCCAGGCTGGCCTGCTCCCCGGCGAAGGGGAAGGCCACATAGCCGGCTTCGGGCACCTCGCTCCACACCTTATCCCAATCGATGACCAGTTCCACCAGAGGTAGATGATGATAGAAGCGCCAGCCCAGCTGAACCTTACCGAACGAGGCTTCCTGGGCGCGCAGGCGCACCTCGGTAAAGATCGCCCCACGCACCAGGGCCGGTTCCTCTGCGATTTCCACCGTCTCGCGGGCGAAGACCGGTCCCTCGGGATAGCTCTCTTTGAGCTTCTCGCTGGCGATCCCCAGAGCGAGGAAGCGCTGTTCATTGCCCACGGCCCGCCAGCCCCAGGGGTGGATGACGCGTTCATGCACCAGTTGTCCAAAGCCGTAGTCGTGCGTGCGGTTGATCCATTCGTGGCCGCTGGCACGCTCGACCAGGCTGCGCAGACTGCCGGTGCGCAGATCCAGTCGTGCCCGCCACGCCGCTGTTTCAATCACCTGCTCGTGGCCCTGCCGCTCCATCTGGAACGGCGCCGCGATCTCCGCTGCCTGTCCGGCCACCAGCTCGAACGCACTCAGTTCCCCGGAGGGCAGCGGCACCACGGCCACAAACTGGGCTAACTCCTCGTTCTCGCGCTGGAAGCTGTACTGCTGACCGTCGCGGGCACGCAAGACCTGGGTGGAAGGATCGGGCAGCAGTTCCTCGGAGGTGAAGTGCAGCAGGTGCGCGCCAGCTTCGTGGGCGCTGCCGCCGGCGTAGAGGGTGGGTGGCCGATCCTTGAGGCGAGGACCGGTGCGCAGGGCGGCCCCCGCCGCTTCGTTGAGGTAGAGTTCCGAGCGGTGGAAGAAGAGTTCTTTGACGTTCTGCTCGAAGTTGTTGAGCCAGGAGGTGGGACGGCGGGTGGTGGACCAGGCGCCGAAGGTGTGTTCCAGGGCCATGCGTTCTTCTTCCAGGGCGCGGGCGAAGTAGGCGGCGGCGCGCGGCGTCTGAGCGCGCTGGACCAGGGCTTCGACATCGGCGCGACGGCGCTGGGAGCGGCGGATCTGCGCGACACGGGCGGTGCAGGAACCCAGGCCGTGAGCCCAGGAATCGGGCCAGGCCACCTGGTAGCCGGGGTAGTCCGTGTTGCCGTGTTCAGGGAGCGCGGCGAACCACTCGCTGACCGTGGCGGTGCGCAGGCGGATCTTCTCGTGCTCGCGGTTCCAGCGTTCGATGACCTGGCACCAGCGCGTATCCGGTGGCGCATTGTCGATGAAAAAGCCACCGGCGTTGATAATCAGCGCGTCGTAGGGATAGCCGTGAGCGCGCAACTGCTCAATGTAGAGCGGCACTTCGCGCTGCGCGATAGCGTACAGGTCGTCCACGCTATCATCGTCGGTTTCGGTGAAATAGCGC
>DASZYN010000813.1:0-5321 GCA_035545435.1 Acidobacteriaceae bacterium
CTTTTCTCACTCGTGACGCAGGGCTTTCATGGGATCGACACCTGCCGCGCGGCGAGCGGGAATCCAACTGGCGGCGAGAGCGACGGCGATCAGCACTCCACCGGCGAGGGCGAAGGTTGCCGGATCCCAGGGTGCGAGGCCGTAGAGCATCGTGGAGATGAGGCGCCCGAGAGCGAGAGCCCCTGCGAGGCCAGCTACGACGCCGAACGCCACCATCCAGGACGCTTCGCTGAGCACCATTCGCAGCACGCGGCGAGGCTGCGCGCCAAGGGCCATGCGGATGCCGATTTCGTTTGTGCGGCGGGATACGGAGTACGACATCACGCCGAAGATTCCGCCCGCGGCGAGCAGCAGCGCCAACGCGCTGAATCCGGCCAGCAAACGTGTGCGGAAGCGCTCCTCGGTCACGGAGTCGTTCATGGCGGCGGCCAACGACTCCACGTCCGTCACCGGGAGCCCGCGGTCGATCGCTTTGGTTTGCTCGCGCAGGGCTGCGGCGACGGCCGCGACATCCATGCTGCTTTTAACGACGAGTTCACCACCCCAGAACGGCGCCTGCGCAAACGGGACGTACACCATCGGCCCGGGGTTTTGGCTGAGGGTCGCATCGCGCACATCGCCGACCACGCCCACTACTTCGCGCGCGACGTTTCCATCGGGAGGGAATCCGATCATCACGCGGCGTCCAAGGGGATTCTCGTGAGGGAAATATCTTTGTGCGAAGGCGGCGCTGATCAGGGCTACGGGAGGCCGGCTGGGTCCGTCGTCGACATCGAACCGGCGGCCACGCTGCAAAGGAATCCCCATGACCGAGAAATATTCGGGGCTGGCGGCAACGTAGTCGGCTGTCTGTGACACTCCGGGCGGCGGCGGCGGAGCGCCCTCGACGAGAAAACCGAGATTGACAAAGCCGTCGAGGATCGGCAGAGGCGCAACCATGGCCGACTGCCGGAGACCGGGCTGCTCGTGCAGGCGGCGCAGCAGATCGACAGAGAACGTACTCCACTGCTGCGGAGTGGAGTACTGGAACCGTGGCAGAGAGATGGAAGCTTTCACCAGTCCGTTCGCAATGAATCCCGGCGCAACGGATGTGAGGCGAAGAAAGCTGCGCATCAGCAGGCCGGTGCCGGCGAGCAGCATCATGGCGAGCGCGATTTGCACGACAGCAAGAGCTTTGCGAGCGCGTTGCGGTCCCTGCGCTACCCCCGACCGCGCTCCCGCAGCCAGATCCATTTGGGGATCGGAGCGGCCGGCAAACAAGACCGGAGCCAAACCGAAGAGAAGGCTGGTAGCGACGGATAAAACAAGCGCAAAGAACAGTACCCGGCGGTCCACAGCGATGGTGTGGATTTGCGGCAGGCGCTCCGCGAGTGCAGCTCGCAGCGTTTCGATCGCCATCCACGCCAGCGCCACGCCGAGGGCGGCACCGGCCAGGCCCAGGACGGCTGATTCAGTAAGCAGTTGGCGTGCAATGCGACGACGATCGGCGCCGAGAGCGACGCGCATGGCCATCTCTTTGCTTCGCGCTGTTGCCCGGGCCAGAAGAAGATTCGCGATATTCGCGCATGCGATGAGAAGCACCAGGCTGACTGCGCCGAGGACGACCCACAGGGCGAGGCGGACATTGCTGGTGACCGCCTCGTGCAGCGGCTTGAGATGCACGGTCCATCCGGTGTCGTCGGCAGGATCGGCCAGAGCGCGACCAGCCTCAAGAGCGACCATTTCCGCGCGCGCCTGTTTGAGCGTGACGCCGTCCCGCAGACGCCCGACCACCCGCAGCCAGTGTCCTCCGGGGCGGGTCATCCAGGGACCAAAGAGAGGATCCTGGGCGAGGGGAATCCAGAGGTCCTGCTTCGACTGGCTCAGCGGGTAGTGGAAACTTGCGGGCATGATGCCGATCACAGTGAACGGGCGCTGGTCGAGGGTGATGGTTTTGCCCAGAATCGATGGATTGGCGGCAAGCTGGCTTCGCCATAGCTGCTCGCTCAGGACAACGACCGCAGCTGCTCCACGCTCTCCATCTTTTTCAGAGAACGTTCTGCCAACAACGGGATTGATGCCAAGCAGGGGAAACAGGCTCGAGGTGGTGACGACGGTATGCAGAACGCTTGGCTCACCGAATCCTGTGAGCGTGAGGTCGTGGAACTGGTAACCCGCCATCGCACTGAAGGTGCGGGTTTGCGCGCGCCATGCTGAATAGTCGGGAAAAGAAGAGCCGGTGTCGCCTCCGCCCTCATGCTCGTTCGCCTCCATGACGGCGGTGAGTTGTTCGCCATGAGGAAAGGGAAGCGGTCGCAGGAGGACAGCGTTGACCATGGAAAAGATGACGGTGTTGGCTCCGATACCGAGCGCGAGAGAGCCGACGGCAACGGCGGAGAAGCCCGGACTCCTGGTCAAAATGCGAACGGCATAGCGCAGATCGCCGCGTAGCTCGTCGAAGAAGCGCGTACCCCAGGCCTGGCGCAAATTTTCTCGCGCCGCGGCGAGACTGCCGAGTTCGGCGCGAGCGCGGCGATGAGCTTGTTCGCGGGACAGCCCGCTGCGCATGAGCTCTTCAGCGCGGCTCTCGATGTGGAAGGCCAGTTCGTCGCTCAGTTGGTTGTTCAGCACGTCGTTGTGGAAGACGGCTGCCCACCAGGTCGTGAATCGGCTGCGCAGGCTCATGGCTCCTCCCTCATGGTGTTTTGCGGGCGTTCATTCGTGACGCAGGGCTTTCATGGGATCGACACCTGCGGCCCGGTGGGCCGGGATCCACGTAGCCGCGAGCGCCACGAGGATCAGCAGTGCGCCCGACAGCGCGTAGGTCGCCGGATCCCACGGTTTCAAACCGTAGAGCATCGAGCCAATGAGACGGCCCAGCGTCAGGGCAGCGGCCAGACCGGCAGCGATCCCGATGGCGACCATCCAGAAGGCTTCGCCGACCACCATCCGGAGCACACGCCCGCGCTCGGCGCCGAGTGCCATGCGGATGCCGATCTCGTTGGTGCGGCGGGAAACCGAATACGCCATGATGCCGTAGATTCCTATGGAAGCCAGCAGCAGCGCCAGCACTCCAAATCCCGTGGTCATGCCCGCGAAGATCTTCGGTTGCTGAAGACTTGCCGCAATCTGCTCATCCTGGGTGCGCACGTCGAGAACCGGGACGTTGCGGTCGACTGATGCGACCGCGTCCCGCACGGAGGGCAGAATGGATTCGCCGGCGAGACTTGTGGCAATGGCAAAGGTGGGCTCGGTCAGTCCTCCGGCTCTTTGCGCGAGGGGCAGATAGACGGTCGGCTCCGGCTTGTCCCGCAGCGAGTTGTACTTTGCATCCGCGCACACGCCGACGATCTGAACCAGGTAGGGATGATTCCAGCCAGCCGTGAATGTGGTCCCGACGGGGTTGCGATCGGAAAAGAATTTCCTTGCCAGGCTTTGATTGATGATGGCTACTTTGCGCGAGGCTGGGGTATCTTCCGGGTTGAAACTTCGGCCCGCGATGAGTGGAATGCCGAAGGTAGTGAAGAAGCCGTTTCCTACGGTGTTCTCTTCCACTCTCGGCCGGCTGTCGCGCGCGTAATGCTCGCCTTCCGGCACAAAAGTGAGGGTGGAGACGTTGCCCGAGATGAGCGGCACGGTCATGGCCGTGACGGATTGAACGCCTGGCAGCGCACTGAGCCGATTCTCGATCTGCTGGATCAGTCGAAGGCTGGCCGGCGCATCGCTGGATTGCGGAATTTGCAGGCTGAACAGCAGCCGCTGATGAGGCTCGAATCCGAGCGGGGCTCTGCCGAGTTTCATCAGGGTCTGCACAAACAGGCCCGCGATGACCACCAGCAGCAGGGACAGGGCGATCTGCACGACAACGATGGCCCTGCCGCCCAGGCCGCGGCGCCTGTGCGTCACCGTCTGCCCGCTGTCCTTCAGGCCGCTGCTCACCTGCACGCGCGCCGCCTGCCATGCGGGCGCCATACCGAACATCAGCCCGGTGAGCACGGAGATCGCGGCGGCAAACAGGAAGATGGGCCAGTTGAAATGCGCAGCGAACGGCGGCTGCTCCCACGCATGCGCGAACAGGCGGGGAATCGCGTTGTGGCCAGCCCAGGCGATCAGGATGCCCGCGGCGCCGCCTAACAGCGAAACCAGCAGGCTCTCGGTGAGCATCTGCCGCAGGATGCGCGCTCGCCCTGCGCCCAGCGCGAGGCGTACGCTCATTTCGCGCTGCCGCGCCCCGGTGCGAGCCAGCAGCAGATTCGCCAGGTTGGCGCAGGCCAGCAGCAGCACAAATCCAGCCAGGCCCATCAGAACCGCTACCGGCTTCACCATGCTGTCGGCATACGGATTCTGGCCGCGGCTCCCGTCTCTCAGGAGGAGGCGCGGAATTGCCTTGCCCGCGGGGACGGTCATTGTCGTGCGCACCGCGGCCTGCAACGCAACGTTCAGGGCCGCATTGGCGGCCGCTGGCGGAACGCCCGGCTTCAGACGCCCCATGACCAGCACCCACCAGATCGAGCGGTTCTGCAGGAGAGATTCTTTACCGTCGCTCAACTCCTCCGGTGCGACGATGGGCTCCATGCTGAAGGGCAGGAAGATGTCTGGGCTCTCCTGGGCTGAATAGGCGCCGGTGAAGCCGCGCGGGTTGACGCCGACAATGGTCATCGGCACCGCGTCTACCAGAATCGTCTTTCCGATGACATCGGGCGAACGTCCGAACTGCCTGGCCCAGAATCCGTCGCTGATCGTTACCACGGGGCCGCTGCCGACAGCGCCGTCGTCCGATTCCTCAATCGCGCGGCCGAGTTGCGGCTTCACTTCAAGACCCGCGTAGTAATTGCCCGAGACCATCTCGACGCCCACCGGTTGCGCATGCCCATCGACGGTGGCGACCATGCGTCCGAAACCTTTGAAGGCAAAGACGTCGGCCAGCGAGCGATTCTCGCGGCGCAGCTGCCGATACACCGGGAAGGAGAACGAGGTTGAAACCATACCGCCCCCCGGCAGATCGTCCCATTGGCCCCACAGGGATTCGACAACACCATTGCGCGGTGCGGTCCAGCCGAAGAGGCGCAGCTGTTCCGGATGCGGGACGTCGAGCCGGTCGAGGAGCATGTGCTGCGCGGCGGTGAAGATCGCGGTGTTGGCGCCGATGCCGAGGGCGAGCGAGCCGATGGCGATAGCGGTGAAGCCGGGACTCTTTGCCAGAACACGGATCGCGAGGCGCAGATCGCCGCGAAGCTCGTCGAGGAAACGCGTGCCCCAGGCCTGGCGGGAATTCTCGCGCACGGCGGCGAGACTGCCGAGTTCGGCGCGGGCACGGCGCAGAGCTTCTTCGCGCGGAACAC
>DASZYN010000814.1:0-7904 GCA_035545435.1 Acidobacteriaceae bacterium
CAGCGTGTCACCAATGAGTAGTCAGCTACACCGACGCTTGGCCCTCCGTCTCAGGCCCCGAAACTGTATCCGCACCGCCACCTCCGGCCACTACCGCGAATGCGCCGCCCAAACCTCCCCCGCCAGCACTCCCGCTGAGATTCCCACAAACGTCCCCGCAATCACATCGCTGACAAAATGCCAGTCCCCCACCACCAGCAGCACCGCCCCAATCAACTGCAGCACAGCGAGTGGCAGCGTGGTCCGTCGATAGAGCCGCATGAAAACACCGGCGAAGCCGCCGGAGAGAACCATATGGCCCGAGGGGAAGCTGCTGCCCGGAGAACCGGTCATGAGATGAAAGGTATGCCGCGCGCCGTGCAGGACAGCCGGGGGATTCGGCACGCCGAAAAAAACCTTCAGAGCGTTGTCGTCGATGGCATACGCGCAGATCGAGGTCAGACATGCGAGCCCGGTCGCCTCACCCAGGGGCGACAAACGTCCGCGCGTGATCCGGATGACAATCAGAGTCAGGGCCACCACCGCTTCCCCGGTGAGCAGAACGGCGCTGGCAAAGCCCCGTCCCAGGCTCTCAGTTGAGCCCAGCACTCCATAGACCCGCCGGGCTACGGGCACGTCGAGATAGACGAACGCCAACGCGGCTGCGGAGATGCAAATCAACAGTGCCAGGAACCAGATCGGTCCAGGAAAATGTCGAGGTTTTCCTTCGCCCGCGCTGCCGCGGCGCTGTTGAGAATGGGCCACATTCTTCTCCCGCAAGGACTTCTCCCAGAATACCGGCAAATTTCGTTTCCGCAGCCGTAAGCGTTTCTCGCCGGTTATGCGTCAAAAGTGGTACAACCGAACCGTGACTTCCGTAGTGAACCCCCATACATGAGTAACCAGGAAAAAGTTCTGATCGTCGAAGACGAGCCCCACGCGCTGTCGGGCCTGGCTGAGCTTGTCTCCGGATGGGGCTACCGGACGGAAACGGCCCGCGACGGGCTCGAAGCCCTCGAAAAAATCGCCGCCTGGCAGCCGGGCATCATCGTCTCCGATTTCAAAATGCCCCGCATGGATGGGCTGCAACTGCTTTCTCGCCTCGGCGAGGCCACCGAGAAGGTCGCCTTTGTCATGCTGACTGCTCAGGGCTCCATTGAAGCCGCCGTCGAGGCCATGAAGAACGGAGCCTACGACTTCCTGCAGAAGCCGGTCGATCCCACGCGTCTGCGCGCCATTCTGACCAACGCGTCCCGCCAGCGCGACACCGAGCGCGAACTCGAAGTCACTCGCCGCAAACTGCGCGACACCGGCGTTCTCGGCTCTCTGGTCGGCGCTTCCAAAAAGATGCAGGAGGTCTTCGCGCTCATCGAACGCGTTGCCCCCAGCAACGTCTCCGTGCTGATCACCGGCGAGAGCGGCACCGGTAAGGAACTCGTCGCCCGCACGCTGCATGATCTGAGCCCGCGCCGTCCCAAGCCCTTTGTCGCCGTCAACTGTGCGGCCATCCCGGAGACGCTGATCGAAAGCGAGATCTTCGGCCATGAGAAAGGTGCGTTTACCGGCGCCGTCGAACGCCGCGCCGGCTGCTTCGAACTGGCTGAAGACGGCACTCTGCTGCTCGACGAAATCGGCGAAATGCCCGTGGCCACCCAGGCCAAGCTCCTCCGCGTGCTGGAAGATCGCAAGCTGCGCCGTCTGGGCAGCAAGATCGAGTCGCCCATCGATGTCCGCGTCCTGGCGGCTACCAACAAGAACCCCGAAGACGCTGTCGCCGACGGCCATCTGCGCGGCGATCTCTTTTACCGCCTCAATGTCTTCAACATTCACATGCCGCCGCTGCGCGAGCACAAGGAAGACATCCCAGCCATCGTCGATTCGATGATCGACGACATGAACCAGAAGCACCAGCGCAAGGTCACCGGCATCGACAGCGAAATGCTCGCCCGGCTGATCGCCCACGACTGGCCCGGGAACGTCCGCGAGCTGCGCAATACCATCGAACGCGCCGTCGTCCTGTGCGGCGACGGCACACTGCAGTCACGGCACCTGCCCCCGGGTTTCGGAACCAAATCTGTCCGTCCCGTGGCCGAACTGCCGCCCAATGCTATCCAGCTGGAAGTGGGCGCCACCGTCGACGATGCCGAGCGCATGCTGATCTTCAAGACTCTCGAATCGACCCACAACAACAAGACCCGGGCCGCCGAGATCCTCGGCATCAGCCTCAAGACGTTGCACAACAAGCTTCGCGAATACGGAAGTACCGCCACAACGGCTGGCGCTCTGGAAGAATAAGGTGGTAAGCGGGGAGCAATCTTTGTATTCTCCCTTTACCGATCCTTCACTGCTGAGCGGTCCCCCCCGACCATGCGGCTTAAGACCAAACTCGTCCTCGCCATCACCGGACTCGTGTTTTGCGTGGTGGTGGTTTTCTCCTGGATCTGGCTGAGCCAGCTGCTCCAGCAGCACATCGAACAATCCTGGTCGACGACCGACTACCTCGCGCACAACGTGCTGTACCAGATGCGCGATGCCCTGGATAACGGCCTCCGCGACCGCCAGTTCGATCCCAACGATCCGGTTGCCGTGCGCGCTGCCGTCGCCGACACGCTTCGCCGCAACCGCGGTCTGAATTCGCTGCTCACCTCCATCGTCAACTATTCCCCCACCGTCCTCGACGTCTCCATTGTGGACCGGCAAAACCGCGCCATCATCGCCGTTCCGGACTCGACCCTCGACGATCAGATCCTGCCCACTCGCCCCGACTATGCCGTCCTGCGCCGCCAGTCCCCCGTCCGCACGCTGAAAATCGTCTTCGGCAAACCTCAGGTGTACAACGTCTCTCTGGGCCTCGATCGCAACAACCAGCCGTTCCTCACCATCCGCATCGGTATCCGCACCACTTTTCTCGGATCTGCCTTCAAGCCCTGGCTGATTGAGGCCTTCAGCTTCATGGGGCTGGCCATGATCATCTCCATGATCGTCGCCGCCTTCGTGGCCAACCTCGCCCTCCAGCCGATCGAGGACATCAGTCAGCGCCTGGATATCCTGGCCAGCCAGGAAGCCCTTACCGAATCGGCCGCCTCTCGACAGGTCCGGCGCGGAAGCGAGTCCGAGCTCCCGGCGGGAACTGCCCCCCTCGAAGGGGTGGATCGGGAATCTCGCCGCAGTGGAGACGCCGTCGCCCAGGTTTCCGGCAAGATCGAAAAGCTCGGCCAGCGCATCCGCAACGTCGAGGAGGTCTTCTCCGCCCTGCGGGAGAACCTCGATCAGATCCTTTCCAATCTCCAGGACGGCGTCATGCTGTTCACTCGCGACGCCCGCGCCGTGCTTGTTTCGAGCGCCTGCGAACGCTTCCTCAACATCGGCCGCGAGCGCATCTTCGGCGCCGAAGTTCGCGAGATCTTCGACCGCTCCACCCGCCTCGGACGCCTCGTCCGCGATGCCTTTGAAGGCGGCATGTCCATCGTTCAGGAAGAGGTGACCACCGAAACCGGACGCCGCGTCGAAGTCTCCCTCGACTTCATTCATGACACCCAGTCGCGCGACCGCCATTCGCTCGGGGCTCTGCTGACCATCCATGACCTCGAATCCGTTCGCGAGATCGAAACCGAGCTGGAAGTCTCGCGGCGCATGGCATCGATTGGACGTCTGACTGCCGGCGTGGGTCACGAAGTGAAGAACCCCATCAACGCGATCGTCGTCCACCTCGAACTGCTGCGCAACAAGATCCAGGTTGGCGACGATGCGCTGCGCCACCTCGACATCATTCAGAGCGAGATTCGCCGTCTGGATCGCGTCGTCCAGACTCTGGTCGACTTCTCCCGCCCCGTCGAGCTGCAGCTCAAGGACCAGGACCTGCGCGGTGTGGTCTCGACCGTGCTGATGCTGGCCTCCGCCGATCTGCAGACGCGCGGCATCACGGTCGAGAGTCAGGTCCCATCCCGTCCCGTATTTTGCCGCGTCGACGCCGATTTGATGGAACAGGCGGTCCTCAACGTGGTCCTCAATGGCGCCCAGGCCATGGCTTCAGGCGGAGCGCTCGAGGTCCGCCTCACCGAAGACAGCCGCTGGGCCTACGTCCGCGTACGCGACCACGGCGAGGGCATCCCCGACGACATCCGCAACCGTATCTTCGACCTCTACTTCACTACCAAAAAGGAGGGCAGCGGCATCGGTCTGGCCATGACCTATCGCATTCTCCAGATGCATCATGGCCAAATTGACGTAGAATCTAAAGCTGGGAGCGGAACAACATTTGTACTGCGGCTCCCTTTGATTTCTGCCGGTTCGGGACAGCGCGTAGTACCGGAACTCACAGGACACGCGATTCCCAGCGAGCTTGCTCGCCAGGGTGGTGAGACCCAGCCAGAAAGGTCCGGACCATGAGTTCCGGAAAAGGATGCGCAGCGTTTGCAGTGCTGCTGGCGCTGCTGACCGGTTGCGGCCCTAAAAAGCCGAAGGCCGTCGTGCCTCCGCCCACAGCGGAGGTGCCCCAGCTGCCGCCTTCGCAGATGGCCGCCTCGCTGCCGGAAGTGCCACCCGCAATTCCCACCACGACAACGCATCCCATCAAGCTGGATACGAACGCGCCCCCCGCAGTGAAGCCTGAGGTCGCGAATACCCAGCCGCACCGGGCCCCGAAGCACCATACCCACCCCGCTCCGGATGAGGTAAAGACCGCCTCCAGTCCCGCTCAAACACCGGCTCCTGCGAACCAAATCGCATCTACCGAACCCTCGGATAAGACTCCACTCGGACAACTTTCCGCCCCCGGCGACCCCGTCGGCCGCCAGGCGATCTCCGAGCAGATCGACTCCACCGAAAACGGCCTGAACGCGATCAAGCGGTCCCTCAGCTCCGACGAACAGAAAACCGTCACCCTGATTCGTCAGTACATCACCCGCGCCCGCGACGCCCTGAATGCGAACGATCTGGACGGCGCGAACACCCTGAGTTCCAAGGCCAAGCAGCTGCTGCAGGAACTGACCAAGCCGTAAGAAGGTAAGGGCGCAGGTCGTCTGGCCAGCCTACTTCTCGCCCCACTTGAGCTTCGACCGCAGCACGTCAAAAAAGCCGTTCTCGCCCAGCCGGATCAGCTTCACGCAATAATCCGACTTTCTGCACTGCAGCTCATCTCCCACGCGCAGTTCGACGGCCTCCTGGCCATCGACCGTCAGGAAAGTCTGATCCGGAATCCCCTCGATCCGAACCAGGACGCGCGACGACCCCTGGAGCACCATGGGGCGCAGCGTCAGTTGATGCGGGCAAATCGGCGTCACCACCAGAACATCCACCCGCGGCACCATCACCGGCCCGCCCGCGGCCAGCGAATACGCCGTGGATCCGGTCGGCGTCGCCACAATCACTCCATCGGCGCGAAAGCTCGCCGCCAGCTGCTCGTCGACTTCCACCGCAAAGTGGCCCATCCGCGCGATCGCGCCCTTCGCCACCACCACGTCGTTCAGCGCCTCATGCTCGCTGTAGACCTTTCCGTCGCGCCAGAGCTCGCTGTGCAGCATCGCTCGCGATTCGACACAGCAGACGCCCTTCCCCCATGCCTCCAGATGCGCATAGAGATCCGTGAGCCGAACTTCGGTGAGAAACCCCAGCGATCCAAGGTTCACGCTGAGAATCGGCATGCCGCTGCGCGCGAACACCCGGGCGGCTGCCAGCAGCGTCCCATCTCCTCCCAGAACGATCACCAGATCCGGATTCAGCGAAGCCAGCTCCGGACGCGGGTGCACCGGCTCATCCAGCACATAGGTTGAACTCACCGGATCCAGCAGAGGCTCGTGCCCGTGCGCTTTCAGCCACAGCACCAGATCCGGCAGCAACTGCCGCAGCTCCTCTTTTTGGGGTTTGGAGATGATGGCGATCCGCGACATGCGTCCTAGTGTATGACAGGACCCCAGGGGCGCAGGTCACAGGTCGCAGGTCACAGACCCCCGGCACGGTGCGCCGCGACGCGACGACTGGCTAACCTGCCGACTCGCTCCGTTTTTCCCTGCGCTCTGTGCCCTGTACCCTGCGCCCTGTTCTTACGTCGTCGGCCGGCTCTTCACCGCCATGAACTGCGCCGGCACTCCGGTGCCGCCTGCGTTCGTCAGCTTCGGATCCAGCGTCTGCGTGTCCGTCAGCGTACCGGTATTCACCATGTGCACCTGATTGTCCCCGCTGGTGCTGACAAAGAAGACTGCGCCATCCGGACTGAAGACGCCGGCCACCGGAGCCTGGGCTCCTGAAGAGAGCTGAACCGTGCTCAGCGTGCCCTGTCCACCGGTGTTCAGCGGCTGATAGTAAGGAAGGGCGCCCGTGGCGCCGCTCGCGTTGTAGGTTACGAACGCCACCGAGGAGTCGGGCGACGCAACCACCTGATCGATCTCGGTAGCGGTCACAGGCAGCGTTGCCGTGATCGGATTCGTCGTAACGGTCAGCGCGGGCCCGTTATACGCCGGACAGGCGTTCACCGGAACACCGGTTGGCGCTCCGGAAGAGGAGCCCAGCAGAATATCGGAGAACGTCGTGTTGTCCGCGCCGAGAACATGGTTTCCGTCCGCGGTTGCCGTGAGCTGCGTGGTGGTCACGCCCGCATCCCCGGCCGGCGGGAAATAAGGCGGCGTTGAGCTGCTGTTCGGGCAGTAACTGCGCGCCGCTGTCGAGGTTCCGCTCAGGAACGTCGCTACGCTGGGCACCGTGATCGTCAGCGCCGGTCCGCAGAACGGATCCCAGTTCGGGTTATAGGCGGGCGCTGCGGTTGTCCCTCCGGCCTCCAGCGCACAGCTATACGTCGGCTGGTTGGTCAGCGGATAGCTGGACCAACCCGTCGAGCTGTTGTTCACAAACATCGTGTTTTGCCCTGTGGCTGGATTCTGCCCCACGATGTAAACCGTTGTGCCATCGGGTGAGTATTGGGCGCGGGATGCGATTCCCGCAATGCTGGTCACCGTTCCGGTCTGAGCGCCGTAGAGGTAAATCACCTGGCGAAGCTGATCGTTGATGACTACCGTGGACCCGGTGGGCGAAACTGCCAGCACCACGCCCGGCACTCCCGCCACTTCTTTATTGAGGGTGTTGGTCAGCGTGCTGTAGGTCATCAGCTCGTGGTAGCTGCCGAAGTACAGCGTGTCCCCCTGCTGATCCATCACCATCGAGTTCGGCGTGTAGGGCAGCCGGATGGGAGACGCCGCTCCTCCGGTAGTCAGGTCGATCTCGGAAAAATACGGCGACTGCGACGAGGCAAACCAGATGATGTTGCTGCTCCGCCCGGGTGAGTTGACGTTAACGCGATTGCCCGTCACCGGCATGCCGTTGCCGAGATTGCCAATCAGATTCACCGGCGCAGGATTGCACGTCGGCGGCTGGCAGGTGGCCGTGACCGTAGCGTGACTCGGGAACGATGCGCTCACCAGCCCCGTGCTGCTCACGGAAAGATTCTGCGGCTCGGTCGACGAATAGGTGAGAGCCAGACCATTGATCGGGTTATTGTTCGAATCGGTCACCGCCGCAACCACCGTCTGTGGAGAGCTTGGGTTCACGGTCGCCGACGTCGAGCCGTTGATCGACAGCGCGATCGTCTTCGGCGGGCAGGTGGAGAAGAATCCGGCCGCGGAGGTCACTTCCGAGGTCGCTGCGTTGATCACCGTCGATCCCGGCAGATTCGCCGTAGCCGCCCCGTTCGGGTTCGGCTGGCCGGACGCGCTGCCCGGCGTTGAACTGGTGGGATCGGTCGTGTTGTTGATGTTCACGACATCCTTGGTCACCGCGTTGTAGGTGATCGTTCCAACGTTCGCCTTCGGATCGGTGCAGGAAAGCGTCGTTGGGCTGCACAAGGTTGTGCCGCCGGGCCCCGTAATCGTGGTCTCCGAGAGCAGCGACGTTTGCAGCGTCTGCCCCTGGGACAGGCAGGCGGTCTGCGCAGGGAT
>DASZYN010000815.1:0-4057 GCA_035545435.1 Acidobacteriaceae bacterium
GCTAGGGGCTGTGGGCTGCGCCCCATCGTCCGTTCGTGAGCCAAGCTGCACGACGGTACGTTCCTCTCCCGCGACGCTGGGTCCAGCTCGCATTCCGTGCGCCCATAATTACCAGCCCCACCATCGTCGAATCCACAAGGAGACTCAATGAGACGACCCAGACTCCTAGCAATGCTCGTCGCGCCGTTCGTTCTGTCCGCAAGCGCTATCTCGGCACCATTTGCCGTGGCGGCTCCTCAATTGCCGCCAGCCGACGTGCCAACGTCTTCGTCGACTGGAATGGCGGTGCCAAAGAGTACAATCCATGGCCCCTACGAGATAACCGCCGGTGCCATGGCTACGTTTTCTCACTCGCTCACGAGCGTTCCTCCCCCGCTCAATCGCGCGAGTCGCCCGGCGACGTCGACACCACTCGTCTCCTCCTTGGCACCAACGGGCCCCGGCCTGAATAATAGCTGGGAGGCCTATGGACCCAACTACAATACGGGCGTGTCATATGGGGGGTTGGCGATGGGTGGAATGGCTGCCGATCCCCAGCTGGCGGTTAGCTACACTCACGTCGTAGTGACGGCACGAGCTGCTTTCGCCGCGTACACCAAATCAGGGTTGCTGGTCTCGGGTCCAACTAACGGAAAGACGTTCTGGGTGCTTGGCGGCATTCCTGACCACGGTTCAAATTGGAACATCGGCGATATGCGTATCGTTTACGATGCGTATCGTCAGCGATTCTTCATGTCGACGCTGTACGCGGGCGTCGATACCAACAACAAGGTTCTGGACGGCGAGCAGCTTCTCGTCGCCGTGTCGAAGAGCACCGATCCGACCCAGGGATGGTGGATCTATTCATTCGACATGCCTTTTCACTCAACGTCGCCCCCTCCCGCCTGGCAAAGCGGCGACACCTGTGACTACGACACTCTCGGCGTGGGTCCTACTGTGTATCTGATGACTGCGAACTGGTTCAGTGGGGCCGGGGCGCTGAAAGGGTCCGACATTTACATGTTTGATGCGAACGCCATGGCCAACGGGAACTCACCCGCGGGGTGGATCTTCTACAACTGGACCAATCCCGACGGGTCTCCGATTGCTACTATGCAACCGGCCGTTCATCACGGCAGCACGGGCTCGGCGAACACTGTATGGTTCGCCACGCACTGGAATGGCTACGCACTGGTCTACAATCACGTAGACAATCCATTGAAGTCCAATCAAGCGGCATGGACGACGTGGGGAGCAATGACGGCAACCTCGCTTCCGCTTGTGACGGGTCCTCAGAAGGGCGTCACTAACCCGACTCCGCCGCCGATGGATATGGGCAACCAAGTCGGCGACTGGTTCTTGAAAGCGGCGTGGCGGAATAACAGGCTCTATCTCACTACCACAAATACCTTCCTCCAGAATGGAGTCAGACTTTCCGCAGCCCGCGTTCTCCGCAAGAACACCTCGACGGCCGCGCTGGAAGTCGATAAGACGTTCGGAGACTCGACGACCGGCACCAGTCAGATCCACTACGGATGGGCTGCGGTCGAAGCGAATGCGAACGGAGACATGATCATCCCGACGTCGCGAACGAGCTCGGCCATGTTCCCCGAGATTCGCGTGTCGCAGTGGCTGAGCGGCGACTCGACGATCGAACCGGACTTTCTCTTGAAGAGCGGTGAGGCGCCGTACCATGAAGGCAGCGTCTGTATCCCGCCCAGTGGCGGGAACCCTGGGTTGCCTTGGGAATGCTGGGGGGAGACCACTGGCGTATCGGTGGATCCGACTGACGACCTAGGAATTTGGGTAACCTTTGAGTACCCCGTCCCCGTTCCGCCCGGCCAGAACAGCAACTATCCCAACCACAGTTTGTGGGTCGGGCAGCTTGGGGGAAGCGGATGCGGTCACAGTGTCTGCACGACCGGGCAGCCAATCCCGCAGAGTTGCGATGGAATATGCGTCTATAATGTCTGCAATCAGGATTCCTATTGTTGTAACGTAGCGTGGGACAGCATTTGTGTCAGCGAAGTCCCGACATACTGCGCTGGTGCGAGCTGCAATAATCAGTCTCCCTGACCTCGACCTGATGCGTCGCCGCGCGAGCATTGCTCGAACGGCGACGCAGGCGCGCAGTGGATAAAGCTGCCACGTTTGTCTCTAGTCACCGAACTAGCGCTCAACAACGTATGCGTTTAGGCGCGATTAACGTTCTATCGTGACTGTTGCATGATAAAATCGAGGCCGTGAGCACGCGCGGGCAAAAGGACTATTTCCGTGTCGTATTCGCGACTATCGCTATTACATCCTGCGGCGGAAGCCATGAACTGCAGGTTGGTACTGACTCTTCGATACCGCAGAATGCGGACGCAGGCGCGTCCCTCGACGCATCGCGCGACGCGCCACGGTTGGGGTGCCCAGCGGGCCCGCCTCCCGAGACGGGTGCGGTGTGCAATGTGACAACGCAGCTCTGCTCTTACGGGGACAGCGATGATGCGCTGTGCCGGTCGATGTTTGTCTGCGATGGGTCTTCTTTCACGCCCTTTAACGTAGGCGGTAGGTGTCCGCCAGCTTCCTGTGCGTTGGGAATGAAGAACGGCGATCCTTGCGGTACTGAAGGATTTTCGTGTCGTGGTGAGAATGGGACGACTTGCTCGTGCTCGTCCTGTATGCCGATGCCGGCAGGATGTACCGGCAGTCCCTGGTGGCAATGTGAAGCGCCTCCCTCATCACCATGTCCAACCACGGCGCCGAACGCCGGATCACCATGTGAAGCTCCGATGGACTGTCCTTACGTGTCTCAGGCATCGGGCTCAGTTCTGGAGGTGTGCGCCAAGTGTGATGGTTCGAGCTGGAACTGGTTTCCGCCAGACTATCAGGCTCATAAGTCCTGCCCGACCCAAAAATGTGTCGGATCATGCTTGGTCGGAGCGGCCTGTCCCCCGGGCCGGCCAGTGGTTGTTGGAGTCTGCCCGCTCGGCAGCTCATGCTGTGGCGGTCCTTAGAGATGGGTCCAGGTTTGAATCGGACCCCGTGGTTTCATCCGTGTCGGGGCACCGGCTCGTTGTGTATTGCGGCGCGTCCCCCGGCGCGCCCGCGAGCGGTGTAGTAGCAGTTCTGGCGTGAGTGCCCTGGTTCGTCGGTTGCTATCTGTCGGAGTAACGACTATGGGTCTGTTTAGTAGCTGGGTGACAATTCTGGCGTTCGGCTTTGTCGGGATAGGTTGCGACGGACTCGCAGGCGACAGGCAGCCACTCATGGCGGGCCCCCCAAGCGTAGTCAAAGAGAAGCGACCTGCGCTCGCAGTTGGCGGAGCGGCGCCAGACTCTGGCCTCCTCCAGGATGGGGGTCTAGACACGCTGCTTTCGTCGGAGGACCTCGCCGGCTCGGAGGTCAGCGGCTCAGCCGCCTTGGCAGGAACCTACCAGGCGATGTGCCAGCACTACTGCGACACGCTTGAAAAGACAGACCTATACGCGTGCCTCTCGATGAACGCGAGTGATTGCGCCGCCCGGTTCAGTACCGTCGCCGCCGAGTGCGTCGACCTCCGGTGCTCTTCGGAGCTTGTTCAGCCATCACTCTGCCTCACTCAGTGCGACGCTTTGGCGACGAATCTTTCTGCATATTGCAGGATAGCCCCCGCGGGCGTCACTGCATGTGCATCGCCGCTGGTGAAGCAGAATGAGACGTGTCGCGCCGGTTGCAATGTCTCGTCTCCATAGTCATCGGGTTCTAGCAGGCTGCTGAAATAGGCCGTTTCCGGCCGAAGTAGTTTGTGCCGCGTGCCGGTTCGGCGTCGCTAAGCGAGGCGGTCCGCCTCGGGAGGCCGCCTCAGGCCTCCGCGTCAGGCGGCCGCTGCTCGTAGTAGCCGCACCATCCGCGTGAGGTTGTACGCGGCCACAACGAGGTAGCTGTTGTCCCAGGTCTTCCGGCGGCCCTTCAGCCGCGTGCGCCGGAGACCGGCCACGGACTTGCCCCAGCCGAAGATCTCTTCGACGCGTTTGCGAATGACCTGGCTGACTGACGTAGCCGGCGCTTTGGACGAAGCGCTGGGCGGGCGAGTTTGCAGGTGCGTTGTCCG
>DASZYN010000816.1:0-3885 GCA_035545435.1 Acidobacteriaceae bacterium
GCCGGTCCTGCGCCGACGACCAGAATGTCGAATCTTGTGTTCACGGCACCGTCACCTGCATGCCCGTTGCGCAGAGAATCTGGCAGCTGCGCTGATGCAGAACGCCATCGATTGTCACTCGGCACTCAAAGCAAATCCCCATTCCGCAGAGGGGCCCGCGCGCTTCACCACGAACGGACGTCCGCGTGTGAGAGCCGGCCATCAACACCGCTGCCGCAACCGTGGTCCCAGGCGTCACCTGAAGACGCGCGCCGTTGATCGTCACCGCAATGGGCGGCCGCGTTTCAAGCATGCAGGACCTCCGCCGCGGCCACGCCGTACGCAAAGCGGGCCGGGAAATACGGCTCCGGCGGGATGCCAGGCTCATCGCCGGTCAGCGCGGCTGCCACCAGCTTGCTCGTGGCCAGTGAGGTCGTGATGCCCAGGCCTTCGTGTCCGGTCGCAAGGATCAGCGAATCGTCGCCCGGCCAGGGCCCGATCAGCGGCAGCTTGTCCGGCGTGGCCGCCCGGAACCCGGTCCACACACGAGTCGCATGCAGGTTCCCGACCGCAGGCAGGTACATCCGCGCCCGCTCGATCATCGCTCGCAGTAACGGATGGTTGATCGATGAGTCCTCGGCCCCGTATTCCCGCGATGAGCCGATCAGCAGTTGCCCGGTCTGGCGCGGTTGCACGTTAAACGCCACGGAATCCGTTGTCAGGGAGTGCGCGCTCTTGAGATATCCCAGCTCAACCAGCTGATGGCGCACGAATCCTGGGTAGCGATCGGTGATCACGAGGTGTCCGCGCCGCTTTCGGATCGGCAATTCCGGCAGGAGTTGCGTCGCGCTGGTACCACAGGCGATCACAATGCGTCCTGCCTGCATTTCGCTTCCATCTTCCAGTCTTACTCGTCCTTGTTTCGCATCGATCACCCTTCCCGGTTGCAGCATCTTTGCGCCGAGCCGGATCGCTTCGCGCATCAGGTATCCCGCTGCCGATGGCGGGTACAGGACCCCGTCCGAGGGCACCAAAAGCGCTCCCGCCAGTTCCCGGCGCAGCTGCGGCTCGGCGTCTGCCAGCACCTGGCTGTCGAGAATCTCCGTAGCGAGTCCAGCCGTGGCATACACCTGATGCTTGCGTCGGACCTCCGCCATCTCTTCCTCATCCGCGGCCACCCACAACGTGCCTCGCGCTTCATATTCAGCTTCCGCCGGCAGGTCTGCGGCCAGTTCACGCCAAAGAGCCTGAGACCAACAGGTCAGCGCAAGCTGCGCCGGGGAATCATCCATGACCACGATGTGTCCCATTCCCGCCGCGGTCGCTCCTCCTCCCACTCCGGCGGCGTCAATCACTGCCGTACGCAGCCCCAGTGCCGCGCACTCGCGTGCACAGGCCGTGCCCACAATGCCGGCTCCCAGGACCAACACATCCCACGCCGAATTCATGCGCGTATGCCGCTGCAGAACGGGTCCTGAGGATCGAGGATCAGCCGGCTCTCCCCCGTAATGAAAGCAGAACCGGTAATGCTGGGGACGATGCGGTCCGGTGTGCCGTTTTCCAGCCGGTAAGAACCTTCAAAGATCGTGCCCAGAATGCCTTCCTGACGCCACACCTTCCCCGGAGCCAGCTTCCCTTCTGCCGCAAGGCAGGCCAGCTTCGCGCTGGTGCCGGTTCCGCAAGGCGAACGATCGTACGCCCTGCCAGGACACAGGACGAAGTTGCGGCTGTCTCCTTCGGCCGTGAGCGCCGGACCGGAGACCTCAATGTGATCGATTTCCGCCCCGCCCTCACCGGTGATTCGGTTGGCCGTCAGCGCACCGCGGATCGCCCACGTGTAGGCAGTCAGCGCCTCCTGGTTTTCCAGCACCAGATCGCAGGGCGCGGCGTCCAGCAGATAAAACCAGTTCCCCCCCCATGCAATATTTCCGTAAACGATTCCGTAGCCTGGAACGCTGACTGGCACCGCATCCCGATAGCGATAGCTGACGACATTCTCGACCGTCACCTGCCCGTTGGATTGCAGAGTCGCCCGCACGACGCCCACTGGCGTCTCGATCCAGTGCTCTCCTGGCCGGATTCGCCCAAGGTGGGCCAGCGTGGTCACGAGGCCGATGGTGCCGTGGCCGCACATGCCCAGGTAGCCGACGTTATTGAAAAAGATCACTCCCGCCGTGCACCGGGGATCCGTCGGCTCCTGCAGCAGAGCTCCCACGAGCACGTCCGATCCGCGCGGCTCATTCACCACTGCGGATCGGAAGGCGTCGTGCTCAGCCGCGAACTGGCGCAGACGATCGGCCAGGCTAGCTCGTCCCAGATCAGGGCCCCCTGAAACCACTACGCGCGTGGGTTCTCCGGCAGTGTGAGAGTCAACGGTTTCTATCACAGGCATAAGTCGAAAGTGCCAGTATTGTCTACAATTCTGGATACTACCCTATTCCCGTGCGAGCGCGTTCCGAATTCGCTCGGGGGTGACCCAGCAGCGGGGTAAAATCCCTTGGAAGGTGCGGGGAAACAATTCTCTTATGGCTGTGCACGTGGCATCGAGTGGTAAATCCTCCAGGCGTCCAAAACCTGAACACGGAAACAGCCTGCGCAAGGCGTTCCACGAAATCCGTGAGCTGATCGTACATGGCCGCCTCTCTCCCGGATCCTGGATCGTTGAAGCGGATCTCGCCAGGCATCTCGCCATGAGCCGCACTCCCGTTCGCAGCGCGCTTCACCTGCTGCAGCGCGAGGGCTATGTCATCGAGCATACAAACGTCCGCAAATCGCGCATGGTGGTTGCGCCGCTGACCCAGGAAGACGCCACCGAACTCTATCAGGTCATCGGCCACGTGGAAGGACTTGCGGGACGCCGCACGGCTACCCTTCCCAAATCCCGCCGCAACGAAATTGCTGCTCGACTGAAGCAATTTAACGAGCAGCTTCGCGAAATTGCAGAGTCCGGCGATTCTCGCGCCTCCGGCATCTTCGAAATCGACCGCAGCTTTCACCGCGCCATCATCGAAGCTGGCGCCGGTCCGCGGCTCACCGCACTGCACAAATCCATTGAACCGCAAGCGGAGCGTTACTGGCGGCTTTACGCCAGCTGGATTATGCACGATCTACACCCCTCCCTCGAAGAGCACGACGAGATTATCTCCGCAATCAGTAACGGCGACGCCGATCGCACCGAACGCGCGCTGCAGGTTAACTGGGAAAACGGCTGCGCACGTCTTGCCAAAGTCATCGAAATCTTTGGCGAACGAGGCAGTTGGTAATCGCACCCCAGGGTTGATCGCTCCCTGCTGAGGCGACGGCCTTGACTTGTCGCATGCGGTATTGTACACAATGCTGACAGCAATGATCCTCTGATTCTCCGCCCCAGCGGATTGTGGATTTCCGGATCCTCGTTCCGTTCACTTGGAACTCCGTTTCCTAACGCTTTCGGACTCACTCACGACACTCGTCACCGGCATGCAAATCAAGGCGCTCAGGAGGCACATGAAGAAGCGGTTGATTGTCCCCACATTTTTCCTCGCGGGCATCGGTGTTCTCCCCCTCGCGGGTAACGGTCAGGCGACTCGAGCGGAATACGATCGTGCCCTGAACCTACAGAAGAACTATGAGGGACTTCCCATCGACCTTCCCGACAACGTCTCCTGGTTACCTGCTGGCGACCGCTTCATATATCGAAAATCCATTGAAGGCGGGCACGAGTTCGTACTTGTTGACGCCGCGACCCAGACTAAACAGCCGGCATTTGACCACACCAAACTGGCAGCTGCGCTTTCTTCTGCCAGCGGCGAGAACTACACGGCGATCACACTGCCCTTTGCGCGCTTTCATTTCACTGACGGTGACGCCGGCATCGAATTCGCCGTTGAGAACACTCGCTGGCAATGCGATCTGCACACCTGGACC
>DASZYN010000817.1:0-3196 GCA_035545435.1 Acidobacteriaceae bacterium
ATCAGCCACAGGATCGTCGCCAGCGACCCCGTCACCGACAAATTCGGCCCCAAATCCACCCCGATCATCACCGCGTGCGCCAGCAGCCCGTGTTGCCCCATCTGCCGCAGCGCCGTCCCCGCCGCTAAACCCGCCGGCAAGTTGTTCATCGCATTCGACAGCAGCGCTATTCCGAATCCGCCGCAAAATTTCCCCACCCCATCCGGCGCAGCCGCGAGCCACGCAAGCCCCGCCCGCGTCAGACGCAACATTCCCGCCCGATTCAGCGCCTCCACAATCATGAACAGGCCCGCGACCAGCGGCAGCACGCTCCACGCTACGTTTCGTACCGCATTCTTCGGAGCGCTCCGATCCTGCATCGCTACCAGCATCAGCGCTACCACCCCGGCCCCAAACGTCGGCGCGCCCAGCGGCACATCCTTCGCCGACGCCACCAGCAACCCTGCAGCCGCAATGCCAATTCCTGCCAGCGCCATCCATCCTGCCGCCTTCAGCCGATATCGCTCGCCCACCTCCGCTGCCTGTCCGCCCAGCTCCCGCCGTGCAAGCAGCCGCAGGCAAACAAACGTCGCCACAATCGCCGCCACCGACGGCATCAGAAACATCCGCATCCACACAGCGAGGGGCGGCAACTCCGCCCCATACACCACCAGGTTCGCCGGATTCGCAATCGGCAGCAAAAAACTTGCCGCATTCGCGATCAGCGCGCATGCCAGCAAGTACGGCCGCGGCTCCACCTTCGCCTTCCGCACCACCGCCAGCACGGCCGGCGTCAGCACCACCGCCGTCGCGTCGTTCGACAACAGCGCCGTCACCACCACCCCCACGCCGTAAACCCACAAAAACAGCCGTCCCGCCGATCCCCGCGCGTGATGCACCGCAATATCCGCAACCCAGTCGAAAACCCCCTCCTCGCGCGCCAGCTCCGCCAGCAGCATCATCCCGGTCAGGAACAGGTACACATCCACACCCTCGCGGATCGCATACGCCGCCCCGCGCACCGGCAGCAGCCGCGTCGCTACCAGCAACACCGCACCACCGCCAATCCACACCCACTCCGGCAGCCCGCGCGGACGCACCAGCATCAGTCCGATGCTCGCCACCGCGATGATCCAAATCAGAACGCCTGACATTTTTGTAACGAATGGAGATGCGAATACTTCGAGACAGTTGGATGCCCTCGCATTACACTAAATCCGGTTTACCCCAGACAGTTCCTGTTATGATCTGGCGCGCACGACGCCAGACGTGGAGTTCCCGATGCCTACGCCCGAACGGCTGTACTACGCCGATTCGTTTCTTCAGTCATTCCCCGCCGTCGTTGCGGACGTCCGCGAACTTTCACGCGCAGAAGGTGAATCCGTCTGGCAAATCGCCCTCGATCGCACCGCCTTCTATCCCACCAGCGGCGGTCAGCCTTTCGACACCGGCCTCCTTCGCGCCATCTCTCCCGGGGGCGCTTCTCTCGACATCCCCATCGACTCGGTCGAAGAAGACGACAACGGCCAGGTCTGGCACTTCGTTCGCAAGCCTCTCTCCATCGGCGCCAGAGTTGAGGGGCACATCGACTGGGAGCGCCGCTTCGATCACATGCAGCAGCACACCGGCCAGCATCTGCTCTCTGCCATCTTTCTGAGCGAGCTCAACGCCCCTACCGTCTCCTTCCACCTCGGCGACGCGGTCTCCACCATCGACATTTCCGGCGGACCCTTCGCAGCCCACAGCCTCGAACGCATTGAGCGCCTTTGCAACCAGATCATTGCTGAAGACCGCCCCGTTTCCATGCGCTACGTTCCCCGCGCCGAAGCCGAATCCATGCTCGCCGCCGGCGAACTGCGCAAGCTTCCCGACCGCTCCGGAGACATCCGCCTCGTCGAGATCGACGGCATCGATCGCAATGCCTGTGGTGGAACCCACCTTCGCTCCACCGGCCAGATCGGCGGCCTCCTGCTCCGCGGAACAGAAAAAGTCAGCCGCGGCGTTCGCGTCAGCTTTGTCTGCGGCCTCCGTGCCGTTCGTGCTGCCCGTGCCGATGCCGGTATCCTCGCCCAGCTCACCTCCGCCCTCTCCGCCGCTCCTGCCGACATCCCTGCCGCCGTCGAGCGCCTGCGATCCGAATCCAAAGCAATCGTCAAAGAACGGCAGCGTCTTCGCGAGGAACTCGCTGACTACCACGCCGCGCGCCTCGCCGTCGAAGTTCAAATCGAAAACCGCCTCCGCATCGTCGACCGCCTCTGGAAGGACCGCGACCCCGAGTACTGTCGCCTGCTGGCCTCGCGCCTCACCGCCGCTGCCCCATCCACCATCGTGCTCTTCTGCACCGAAACCACCGACCCCGCCTCCATCGTCCTGGCGCGCAGCCTTGATTTCAGCTTCGACTGCGGCCGCATTCTCAAAGAGGCGCTCTCGCAGCTCGGCCTGCGTGGCGGAGGCTCGGCCGACTTCGCCCAGGGCGAAGTCCCACCCGCGCAAGCCCGCGCTCTGCGGACGGATCTCATTGCCGCTGTCCGCAAAGCGGTTGCTGACGAAAGAAGCTGACGAAGGCCCGCACTGGAACCTGCCGCAGTACCTTCGTACCGTTCGCCTCTCGGATTTCGCTTGCCTCCGGCCTGGCCCAGATCGCAAACTGGAAACAAGGAAAGCTCTGTCGCACAGGCGGCAGAGCTTTCGTGTTTCAGAACGCTGGTCTCGTCGCAGCGCATTGGGTCAGCCTGCGACCTGTGACTTGTGACCTGTGACCTGTGATCTGTACTCGCCCCGGCTCAGGCCGGATCAGGCTGGCTCCTTGAAACTTTGCGCATCACGCACTCGCATCCGCGAATGCAGCACTCACAACCGTGAATGCAGCACCGAGAACCGCGAATGTCGCACTGACAACTGCGAATGCAGCACCGACGCTCGCGAAGCAACTGCCATCGATGCAATCATTTGCCTGTCTGGCGGTTGTCTTTGCCGCATTCACAAGCGCGAATACAGTATTCCCATCGCGATGCAACTGCCCTTTCCTCCGGAAGATAGCATGTTGTCAAACTTGTAAACTCGCGTCAAACTCTTAAATCTCAATTATTTGCGTCTACGGCGAGTTGCAGAAACACAAGTTCAATTTCCATGCGCTCCGGATGCACGACTCCTGCGGATCGCGGTCCTCTGTTAACCACTTCGTTATCCATGAGGGGGTAGGCCCAAAGCGCCTCTC
>DASZYN010000818.1:0-3250 GCA_035545435.1 Acidobacteriaceae bacterium
CGCCTCGGCGAGAAGGATCGGCGCAGGGGCTTCGAGGCGAGTCGCGAGAAAGCGGTAGGAGAACTTGATCACCGACGTGCGCAGTCCGGAGACGCGGGTTTCGATGGTGATCAGGTCGTCATAGCGCGCGGGCGATTTGTAACGGCAGGAAGCTTCGACGACGGGGAGGTGGCAGTTGTGTTCCAGCTCCATTTGTTTGTACTCGAAGCCAAGCTGGCGGAGGAGTTCGACACGGCCGATTTCGCACCAGATAAAGTAGTTGGCGTAGTAGGCGACGCCCATCTGGTCGGTCTCCGCGTAGCGGACGCGGATGGTGGTGATGGATGGCATGAGGTCAGGTTAGCGAAGAAGCGGTCAGCTAGAAAGCGGTCAGCTAACAAGCGGCCAGCTAAAGACCGGTCAGCTAAGGAACGGTCAGCAAAAAGCTGTTCCTCAGGAGCGGTCAGTGGCGCCCACTTCTGCTGAACCGCAAGTCGGATACTTAGTTGTGGATGGTGCTGATGGCGGCCAGGGTTCCGGCGGCCGCGTGGGACGAATCGTTGTTCGCTGCTGAGGGAACCGCAGAACCGGCAGCGGGTGTTGCTGCGGGTGGATGACTGCCCGTGTCGGTCTGGGGGCCGAGACCGAGCTTGATCAGGGCTCGGGAGTCCGGCGTGAGCTTGGTCTGCCAGCCGTGATCGGCCTGGTACTTCTGCATGGCCGCCTCGGTGTCGTTATCCCACTGGCCGGAAGCGGGAGCCGTCAGGTAATGCTCACGGATGAGCGCATCCTGGATTTCCTTCGCGCGCTCGGGCTCAATGCCCCGCTGTCCGGGGACGAAGCGATGGTGCTTCTTCGACTTGTGGTGCGAGGAATGGCCGGAGGTCGCAGCCCGGTGGGTCCGCGTAGCGAACGCGGGGGCGGTGGTCAGGAGCGCAGCGAGAACAATGACTGGCCAGGTTCTGACAAGAACCATGCAACAGGTACCTCAGAAGTAAACAGTTCGGCAATCTATGGGTCAGGGTAAAAGGGACCGACCCAAATTGCAACAGAAACTGCAGGGGCTCCCGAAACTTTGGTGGGGGAGCCCCTGTTGTCAGGTGGGATGCCAGGTTACCGCAGCGTGCCGCCCAGGATCGAAGTTCCGCCATTGGGTTTCTGCGGATCCACGATTTCGAGGGCTACGTCGTCCCCCGGCTTCAGGCCGGCCACGATGGTCTGGAATTCCTGGACGTTGTGGACCGCGTGACGGTTGAGCGAAACAATGACGCCACCCTGGAAGTTGCCGACGCCGATCTCATCGGCGAAGGAGCCAGGTTTCACGGACTGGATGAGAACGCCGTGGAGTCCGGCAGGAGCGCCCTGGGGCAGATCCTGAACCGTGATCCCAAGTTTGGCGGGTGAGATGGTGCCGGGCGTGCGGTTCGAGCCCTCCTGACCCTCCTCGCTGCTGGCGGCATTGATGGCGGCCATCATCTTGTCGCGGTCGGCGATGGACAGAGTAGCGTGCAGGTTCTGGCCGTCGCGGAGATAACCCACCTCGATCGTGGAACCGGGTTTACGAGCCGAGATAACAGCGACCAGTTCGTCGCCATCCTTCACCGGCTTGCCGTCGAGCGTGGTGATGATGTCGCCGACCTTGAGGCCGGCCTTGGCTGCGGGTTGACCCGGGGTGATCTGGCTGATGATCACGCCGGATTTGAATCCGTAAACACGGGCGACCGCGCTGGGCAGATTGGGCTGGAAGCTGATCCCGATACTGCCGCGGACGACCTTGTGCTCCGGACCGATGAGGTCGTTGTAGACATCGACGACGGTGTTGGAGGGCATGGCAAAGCCGATGCCTTCGTTGCCGGCGGACTGGGTGAAGATTGCGGTGTTGATGCCGATGACCTGACCATCCATATTGACCAGAGGCCCGCCGGAGTTGCCAGGGTTGATGGCTGCGTCGGTTTGCAGGAAGTGCTGAAATTCTCCGGCAGTGCCGGGCTCGACGGTGCGGTTCTTGCTGGAGATGATGCCGGCAGTGACGGTCTTGGCGAGGCCAAAGGGCTCGCCGATGGCCATGACCCAGTCGCCGACCTGGACGCCGTCGGAGTTGCCGACTTTGATGGTGGGCAGCGGAGTGTCGGTCTGGATCTTGAGCACGGCGATGTCGGTGGCCTTGTCGACGCCGACGACCGTGGCGGGACGGCCCTGATTGCCTTCCGGATCGGAGGCCAGCTTCACGAAGACGCGATCGGCCTTGTCGACAACGTGGTTGTTGGTAATGATGTAGCCGCGGGGATCGACGATGAAGCCGGAACCGAGGGATTCCCGTTCCTGGCCGTCCTCGCCGGGGCCCATATCCGGTCCCTGACCGCCGAAGAAGCGGTTGAAGAAGTCCTGCAGGCCACCCTGTCCACCCTGGCCCCCCTGGCCGTCGGGTCCCTGATCCTGATCGTCGCCATCGGGCGGCTGCTGCTGCTGTTGCGGTGCAGACCACGGCTGCATATAGTGCGGCCCCCGGCGGCGCTGCTGTTGCTGCTGTTTGGGCAGGATCTGGGTATTGATATTGACCACCGCGGGGCCAATTTCTTTGGCAATGCGGCTGAAGTCCGTGGGCATTTCGTGGGGTGCAGGAACTTTAAGGGGCGTGGCGTCGGAGCTGTTGACCTGGGACTCCTGTCCGCGAACCTTGTGGGCCAGGAAAGAACCGGCCAGGATGCCTGCGGAGAGGGTGGCCAGGATCGTGAAGGTCGAAGCCAGACGGTTGTAGCGGAACCGCCCCGGAAGAAATTTCATTCGGATCGTACCTCGTAGTCGTTTGCGGTCGGCGCGGATGCGTCGTCCCACGATCAGTATAGAACCCGTAAAACACGCCATGCGCGCGCCGCGGGGCGCAGGCTGAAGCGTTTTCCTTTAGACGCTTGACCGTCTGCCGGGGTTACAGGATGGGATGCGTGCACAGTCCACCGGTTGTGGGACGCCGGAAATGCAGTTGGGAGTTGTGAGTGGAAGGCGAGTTGGAGTGGCTGGCAGGGGAGAAGCCACCAAAATGCGGTCGATCGAACATATCCGATTCGCTTTCCGGGCTAAATGCCTTTGCTCAAAGAGCTTCGATTTCGCTTGAACCAACAGTCGTTACGGCGCTCAGTTGCTCAGTGGGACGCCCTCGTGGCTGCTGGGCTGGACCGGCGGGGGAAGCAATTCGGTGAGGGCAATGCCGGCGAGGATCAGCAGGGCACCGGTAGCGCTGCGCTGATTGAGGCGTTCTCCGGCGAAGAGAAAG
>DASZYN010000819.1:0-4641 GCA_035545435.1 Acidobacteriaceae bacterium
TCCACAATGGTCGAAAACGTCATCTCGCCCCGCTCCGGATGCTTCACCGGCTTCGCTGCGTTCTGCGGCAGCGCTGCCTCGATCAGCAGCACATTCCACCGCCGCAGCAGCGAAAAGGTCGCCAGCGCTTCATTGGCGTCGATGCCCGAGTAAGGCGTCGACCACCTGTCCTGGTCGAAGGGCTGCACCGTGTGATGATCTTCCGCCAGCGTCTGCCGCAGTCGAAATGCGAAGGCAATCTCACAGTCGGCCAGATGGCACAGGATGTCCCGCGGCGACCACTTCCCAGGCGCGGGCGGCGTCGTCATGCGGCCTGGCCCGATCTTCTGGGCCAGCGCCTTCAGCTTCCCCGGCGTATTCGGCAGCACAGCCAGCGGTTCCTGGCCATTCAGAAATTTTGCGTACGGGTTGAGGAGGTTCGTTGTGGCGGACATTCGTATCCTCTTTCCGGAGCAGTATTCCACGGGCGGCTGAGGAAGGGGGAAGCGAGTGACAGACGCGTGCAAAGCCCGATTTGATCCAGCCTCGCAACCCAGTTACTATAGGTACAGACGAGTTTGTCCGGCTGCGCGGAGTTTCCGGCCGGGGAAATGAGTGGGCGCGAGCCCACTTTTTATTTGCTCATTTTTTGGCATTCGATGTTGAGCAACAACTATGGCATTCGATGTTGAGCAGGGTTTATGGCATTTGACGTCGATCAGATTCGCGCCACCGCTCAGCGCGTCGCGGCCTCCCATGGCCTCGATGTCGTCGAGATCGAGTTTCACGGCGGAGCGAAACACCGTATTCTGCGCGTCTTTATCGAGAAGAACGCGGAGGAGAGGAAGAAACTCGCCGACGCCGCCGATGCCGCTGGCCTCCAAACCGCCCTGGCCGCTGGTACCGGCGTCGATCAGCTGGCCGGCGTCACGCACACCGACTGCGAGGGGTTTAGCCGTGACTTTGGCGCCGTCCTCGACGTCGAAGACCTGATTCCGGGCGCTGAATATACCCTCGAGGTCTCTTCGCCAGGACTCGATCGCAAGCTGTACGGGATTGACGACTACCGGCGCTTTCACGGATCGCTGGTCCGGCTCCAGACCTTCGAGCCGGTCGCAGGCAACAGGCACTGGCAGGGAAGACTCGGAGAAGTGACCGACACCTTGCTGAAGCTGGTCATGCAGAAGAAAGCCGCGGGAAAGAAGCCCTCCGGCCGGGCCCAGGGCGCAGCGAAACCCGAGTCGAACGAAGTTGAAATTGCGCTGAAGAATATCGAGAAGGCGCAGCTGGTTCCCGAAATTTGAAAGACAGTGCCCCGGGCGCAGGCTCAGAGCACGAAGAAACAATCAGGACTGAGAGAAGAACAAGATGGCGAGCGTGCTTTACGAGAGCATTGAAGCATTGAGCAGGGATAAGGGCATCGACCCCCAGATCGTGATCACCGCGGTCGAGGATGCGATCGCGCTGGCGACCCGCAAGTATTACAAGACCCAGGAAAACATGCGTGCCGAGCTGGATAAGGACACCGGCGAGATTCGCGCCTACGTCTTCAAGACCGTCGTTCAGGACGAGGATCAGCTCGAAGACCCGCTGAACCAGATCACCCTGGAAGAAGCCAAGGAACTGGCTCCCGAAGTCGAAGTCGGCGGCGAGATCCGCTACTACAAGCCCACCGATGTTCTGGGCCGCATCGCCGCCCAGATGGCCAAGCAGGTCATCTTCCAGAAAGTGCGCGAGGCTGAGCGCGATACCGTCTTCAACGAGTACGCCCACCGCGTCGGCGAAGTCCTCAATGCCACCGTCAAGCGCCTTGAGCTGCAGGACGTCATCTTCGACCTCGGCAAGGCCGAGGCCCGCATGCCCCGCCGCGAGCAGTCCCGCCTCGAGCAGTTCGCCGTCGGCGAACGCGTGCGCGTGGTGCTGCAGCGCGTCGACAAAGCCGCCCGCGGACCCCAGGTCATTGTCTCCCGCGCCGCCCCCGAGCTGGTGCAGAACCTCTTCCAGAGCGAAGTGCCGGAGATCTACGACAACACCGTCACCATCCGCGCCATCGCCCGCGAAGCCGGCGAGCGCACCAAGATCGCCGTCATGTCCCGCGATAAGGATGTCGACCCGGTCGGCGCCTGTGTCGGCATGAAGGGCATGCGCGTCCAGTCCATCATCCGCGAGCTGCGCGGCGAAAAAATCGACATCATCGAGTTCAGCGAAGAGATCACCACCTTCGCTGAAAAAGCCCTGCAGCCGGCCAAAGTCAGTCGCGTCTCGATCACCGACCTCACCGATAAGCAACTGGAAGTCATCGTCGACGACACCCAGCTATCGCTCGCCATCGGCAAAAAGGGCCAGAACGTCCGCCTCGCGGCCAAGCTGCTGGGCTGGAAAATCGACATCAAGAGCGAGGAAGAGAAGCGCCAGGAAGTCGAACAGCAGATGACTGCTATGTCGGGCGCCACCGCAACGCCAATCGAACAGGTAAGCGAACTCGGCGAATCGATCATCCAAAAACTTGTGACGGCCGGAATCACCACCGTGGAGTCCCTGGCCGACATGACCCCCGAACAGCTGGAAGAGATTCCAGGCATCGGGGAGAAAACTTTGGAGAAGATCAGCGTGGCCGTGCGTCACTATTTTGGACAATACGAAGAAGGCGAGGAGCGGCCGGCGCTGGCCGCCGCAGGCGCTGAGGGTGCGCAAGCCTCCGAAGACGCCGAGGTCGCCGCCGCCCGCAAAGCGGAAGAAGCCTCGACCGACGAGGAGATCGACGCCCTTCGTCAGGATCTGACCCAGAGCGGCGAAGAACCGGTCAGCGAGGACGGTTCCGGCCTCATCACTGACGACGTCGCCGAGGAGCGGCTGGCCGAACTCACCGAGGTCGGGCCCGATCTCGACAGCGAAGGCGCCGAATCGGTCGATCCCGGGCAGGAAGATACCAGCGAAACCCTCGCCGCCCACAAACCTGATCCCGAAATCGCCCGGGATGAGGCCGTCGTCGAAGGCAATGTTGAGGAAGTGAAGGAAGAAGAGCTGGGCGACAAGAAAGTTGACGAGGGTACGGGCGCATAACCCGCTGCAGGCGCCCGTTCGGCGCGGATTTGTCGGCCCAATTCACCGGAATTGAGTCGAACCCGCGCGTTTTCGGGGATAATGATAGAGATAGCCGACCCACAAGTCAGGAGTTGTCCGTATGAAGAACTAAGGACGGTGGGAGTTTTTTTGAACACGGGGACGGATGAGCACAGTTCGCATCAATGAATTAGCCCGAGAGCTCGAAGTCAAGAGCAAGGAAATTTTGGACGCTCTCACGGCCGTTGGAGTTACCGAGAAGAAAACGCATTCGAGCTCGATTGAGACCGATGAAGCCGAGCGTGTGCGCACCCATATTCTCAGAGGGCGCGGCGGCAGCTCCAGCTCTGCATCGTCGCGTCACGAAGCCGACGTCAAGCCGAAGATCGACTGGTCGCAGGCGCACAAGCCTGGCGATATCGCCAGACAGATTCTCGAGCGAAAGCAGCAGGAAGCCCATGCTGCCGCCGCGCCGCGTCCGCCCGCGCCGGCCGTCACTCCCGCAGGACCTGTTGTCGTGCGGCCCGCTCCCGGAGTACCCGCTGCGGTCAGCGCTCCCGCCGCTCCTAAACCCGCGCCCGCGGCCGCGCCCGCGACACCGGCCGCACCTGCTGCCGCCGCTCCGGTTCCGGCTGAACCGAAGCCCGCGCCCAGAAAAATTGTCCCGGCCCCGCGTCAGGCGCCGCAGATCGTCACCGCGCCTCCTGCCGCCAGTTCCACGCGCACCGGCGTCGTCGCCGCTCCTCCTCCGCCGACTCCCGCGATTGCGGCGAAGCCGCCCGCTGGTCCGGTCGTCGCGAAGCCGCCGGTTGCCGCCCAATCCCCGGCCGCATCCGCTGCGCCTGGCGAAGGACGTCCGGCTGCAGGCCCCATCGTCGCCGCCCGGCCCTCGGCCGCTGCGCCAACACCTGTCTCAGCAGCGCCCGCCGCTGTGCCCGGCCCTGTCGTTGCCGCGGCATCCGCTGCGCCTCCGGTTTCTGAAGCCGTCGAACTGACCAGAGCCGCCGCACCGGCAGTCGAACCCGACCGGCCCTCGGCTCCCCCGGCTCCGCCGCCTCGTCGCGTCATCATGCCGCAGACCGGTCCCCGTCCCGTCTACAGCGCGCCGCCGCCCCCGCCTGCTGCAGCCCCCGGACCCGGTGGTGGCCCCGGTGGTCCCGGCGGTATCCAGCGCGGCCGCCCCATCTTCGATCGCAGGCCCACAGGCGGCCCCGGCGGCCCCGGTGGTCCCCGTCCCGGCATGGGTGGCGGTCCCGGCGGTCCCGGTGCACGCCGTCCCATGCATCCCACGCGCTCTGCACCCGGCGGTCCTGGTGGACCAGGCCAGCGTCCCGGCATGGGTGCGCGCCCCGGATTCGGCGCACGTCCCGGATTTGGCCAGCGTCCCGGCATGGGTGGCGCGCCAGGCTTGCCGCCTCCGGGCGAGGCCCCGCGTCCGGCACGTCCCGGTCCGCGTGGCCGCGGACGTCCGCGTTACGAGAAGAGCAAAGAAGGCCCGATGAAGGGCTTTGCGCCGCCGTCCCGCATGGCAGCGCAGGTTCCCACCGGCCCTGTCCCCATCACGCGCACCATCACCGTGACCGAAGGCGTCAGCGTGAA
>DASZYN010000820.1:0-6478 GCA_035545435.1 Acidobacteriaceae bacterium
TGGCGTATGCGCATGTGCGGGGCGGCGGCGATTTGGGCAAGGCGTGGCACGATGCCGGCCGGCTGATGGAGAAGAGAAATACGTTCACGGATTTCATTGCGGCGACCGAGCATCTGGTGGCGCAGGGTTGGGGTGCGAAGGGTCGCGTGGCTGCGGAAGGCGGGAGCGCCGGCGGCCTGCTGATGGGGGCGGTGGCGAATCTGCGGCCGGATCTGTATCGCGCGATCATCTCGCACGTCCCCTTCGTGGACGTGATGAACACGATGCTGGATCCGTCGTTGCCTCTGACGGTGCCGGAGTACGAGGAGTGGGGCGATCCGAATCAGAAAGAGGCTTTCGAGTACATGCTGAGCTACTCGCCGTACGACAACCTCGAAGCGAAGGAGTATCCAGCGATGCTGGTAAAGACATCGCTGCACGATTCGCAGGTGATGTACTGGGAACCGGCAAAGTATGTGGCGAAGATGCGGACGCTCAGAACCGATAAGAGAAACCTGGTGCTGCATACGAATCTGACCGCCGGGCACGGCGGGGCGTCGGGACGCTACGACTACCTGAAAGAGATTGCGCTGGACTACGTGTTCCTGATGCGGGAACTGGACGTGATCGCGGATCAGACCTGGGCTGCGAAAAACGCATCCTGAGCGGCTGCAACCTCTCGACGAATCAGACGCGAGAGGACAAGGAAGCTCGCGGCTGCCAGTGCGCCATCGGTGAGGAGGCTTGCAGCGGCAGCTCCCTGCCACGACCAGCGCGGAATCAGGACCGCATTCAGACATAAATTGAGAGCGCCTGCGCCGAACTGCGTGGCGGTGCGATTCCACTGCGAGGCAGAGGCGGTGATTGCCGATCCCCAGGCATAGTGGAGCGAGCGCAGGACGGGGAGAACACAGAGCCAGCGCAGGGCCGCGACAGATCCGCGAAATGACGGGCCGAAGAGAAACGGCAGCAGAGGCGCGGATAGCGCCAGCAGGACGGCCACGGCAACGGAATACGGCAGCGTGCGGGAGAGGGTTTTGCGCGAGAAGTCGCGGGCCCGATGAACGCCGTGTGCACCTTCGCGGAAAAACCGGGGAGCGGCGGCAGCGTAGACGGCATAGATCGGCGCACTGGCCGCGTCGACGACGCGATAGGCGGCGGAATAGATGCCGGCTGCGGAGATCTGGCCGAGGCTGACGAGGAAGGTCTTGTCGATGTCGTTGTAGACGGAAATGGAGGAACTGGATACGGAAAAGCTGAGGCCCTCGCTGAGGTCGCGGCGACGGATCGGCCGGAATCGGGGAAAGCCGAGGCGGAGAGTGATGATGGTGAGGGCGAAGAGAGCGACGAACAGAGTGGAAAGCCAGTAGACGCGGGTCCACAGCAGGGCAGTTGCGTGGGTGGCATGAGCCCGAGCCCACGCGAGGACGAGGGCCGCGGTGGCGGCGCGGGCGATGTTGGTGAATGCGGTGAGGCGCGCGGTCCACGCGAGAGACGCCGCGCCCTGAAACGCACGAGCGGCCAGTTGAATGAGTTTGCCGAGCAGGCCGTCGGCGAGCGCGATCCATGGGACGAGTGGGCGGAGTTCGGGGCGCAGTGCAAAATGGGCATAGAGAGTGGCCGCGACGAAAAGCAGGACAAAGCCAGCTGCTGTGATCGCGAGGGCATGGCCCCAGGTACGGGCGAAAGAGTCCCGGTCGCGGCTGACGTTGCGGACGAGAATCATCTCCATGCCCAGTGAACTGAACTGGCTGAGCGCGGCGATGAGGGCCGCGACGCCGACGAATGCGCCGTATTCCCGACTGCCGAGAGCGCGCCCGATCAGGACAAAATAGACGGCCTGGGCGGCCATGGCGATGCCCTGTCCCGAGATCATCCAGAGAGAGCTTCGGCGAAGGGATTCTTCGGGCATGGCGCCGCTACTGGAGCGCTTCGCAGTAGAGATCTTCGAGGCGAGCCGTTTGCTTTTCGAGACTGAAGTTTTCCTCGGCGCGGAGGCGTCCGGCGCGAGCCAGGCGGATGCGCACGCGGGGATCGTCAAGGATGCGGGAGATGGCTTCGGCGAGACCGCCCTCGTCACCCTGGGATACGAGCAGGGCCGTCTCACTGGCTACGACCGCCTCGGAAACGCCGGGGCCGTCAAAGGCGGCAATGGGCAGGCCGATGGCCTGGGCTTCGCAAAGCGTGATGGGCAGACCTTCGGTGTCGCCGTCGGCTGCGATGATACTGGGCACGCCGAGAACACTGGCACGATACATGAGGTCGCGGACGACGCTTGGGGGCTGCGATCCGAGGAAGGTGCAACGGCGCAGCTGTGCATGGGCTTGCGCACGGAGAGGATCGAGCAATGGACCGTCGCCAACGATGAGCAGTTTTGCGGTGGGATGGCGTGCTTCGACCTGCGCCATGGCGCTGATCAGGTGCGTGCAGCCCTTCTTTTCAACGAGCCGTCCGACGAACAGGACGACGGGGTCGAGATCGCGCGAGCGGAGCGGGTCGGGCGCGAAGAAACCGAGGTCAACTCCGATGGGAATCACACGGATTTTATCTGGCGCCACGCCCCGCTCGATGGCCTGTTGGCGGATGTGCTCAGAAACGCAGACGAAGAACCGAGTTCGTGCCCGAAGTTCGTCGCGACGGCGGAGATAGACGCGGCCAGGAGCCCAGGTGCGCTGGAATGCATCGGTGGATGTGGCGTCGTAGCCGTGCAGGGTCACGATGAGGGGAAGACGCAACTGTTTCTGCAGAGGCAGCGCGGCAGCACCGTCGACCGCGAAGTGCGCGTGGATGAGAACCGGCTGGGAGCGCTGGAGGGCGCGCAGGAAATCGGGTGCGATGCCGGTTTCGAGAAAAAAACGACGATGAAGCCTGTCGCGAAGGGTGTCGTTCTGCGTAAGAGTGATCGTTTCGCAGGGATCGATCAGGAGGCTGGTGGGAATGCGCCGCAGTCCGACGAAGCAGGGAGTGAAACGGCGGAGGGCATGGGCCTGCGCGGCGACGAAGGTTTCTGAAGGGTGGAGCAGGTCCGACTTATAGATAAGAACGTTCGGCATTACGAGATTTCCTGAACGGGCACGGCGATATCGGGTGCGAATCGTGGGTCGGATTCAAGGATTTCATGGGGAGCAAAGGGCGCGGTGTGATGAGGGTCACCCAGCGGCTGGATCCTCGTCCAGACAGACTTGCGGGCGCGTTCAATATTGACGAGCGCAGAGACATAAAGGACCCAGAAGAGGCCGTTGTAGATGAGGAGAGTGTTTTCGTCAATGTCGTACAGGAGGATGAGGATCAGGATGGCGAGCGGCCAGGCGATGCGGGCGATCGCGCCGCGCTGCCAGAGAGACCAGAGGGCGAACCAGCCGCGCAGCCAGCTGAGTGCGAAGAGAACGAGTCCTGCGATACCGAGTTCGAGCGCGATTTCAAGAAAGCCGTTGTGTGCGTGGGCCACGATGAAGTGGACGGCGGCGGCGATCTGTAAGGAAGGTCCCTGCATGCCGCGCCAGAAGGCGTCGTAGCCGTATCCGAAGCAGGGGCGCTCCCCAATGAAGTGTGTGACCTGGGCCCAGATGGCGGTGCGCCCGGTAAGGGAGGGGTCGCGGCCGAAAAGCGGCGCAAGCTGGCGGAAATCGAGGATGCCGAAAGCAGCGAGCCCGATTGCGGCGAGGGGAATCGTTGCAGCCAGGATGAGTCGGACACGCTGACCGGAGTGGCGGGCGAAGGCGAACAGCGCGAACAAAACGAGCACGGCGGTTTCGATCATCCACGCGCCGCGAGAGCCAGTCATGAAAAGGACAAAGAAAAACAGACCGAGGGTCGCGAAGTGAGTGGGGCGGAGCAGAGTGCGGGCCGGCGCACAGAGGATCGTCGCGGTGGCAAGCACCATCATGCGCCCGCAGGCGTTTTTCTGGGTGAAGATCCCTTGCCAGTCGACAGCGTGGCCGGGGGAGTGGTCGAGGCCGAGAGCCGGATCAAAAAGGACAATCAGGACGGTGGCGATGCTGAGGGCGAGCATCGCGAAGCGAAGGATGGCGACCTGGCGTACGAGAGAGTAGCGGGTGGCGAACCAGAATCCGAAGAGGCCGGCCAGGGCAAAGGGCAGGGAACGGCGCAGGGTAATGAAGGGATCAAGCGACCATGCGGCCGAAGCGATGGCGAGGATCGCGAGCAATGCAGGGAGAAGGATCCAGGGGAAGTCGGCAACGCGGCGAATGAAGTAGCGGGGCCGGCGCAGGAGAAGAGCGAGGATGAGGATATTCACGACAGCCTGGGAGGCGATCCCGCCGAGGGTGGTGAGCGGGGTCGGCGCCGAGCCGGTCATTTCGAGGGATTGAGCCGGCGCGATGAAGGGGATGGCGCCCTGCATCGCGAAGAACGCGAAAACGAGAACGCAGATGAGGTCTTCGAGAGGAATCGTCGTGGACTTGTGAGGGGGTCGGGTGTGGAGGAGAGACAGCATCATTTAATGGCGTAGATAAGAGCGGAGCTGGCCGCCGCGGTAATGTTAGCGATGCCGAGCGAGATGTTTTTTGTGAGGCTGAAGGGCACGTACAGAATGTCATTGGCGCGGAGCGGCACGTCGGGGGCGCGCCCGCGTTCCATATCGCGGAGAGGCAGATCGATGGAGTGGCTGAGGCCGTCGATGGTGCGCACAAGACGCACGCGCTTTTCACTGGCGGTTTTGGAGGCGCCGGCGGCGAGAGCGACGGCCTGGAGCACGGTGAGCTGCGAGTCGTTCTGCATGACATAGCCGCCGGGGCGGGCCACGTCGCCGAGGACGTAGACGATGCCAGCCCTGGGAACGAGGATGGTGTCGCCGGGGCGAACGAGAATGTCGGCGTTGAGAGCGTCTTCTGCGCGATTGGAGAGGAAGGTGCGAATGCGTTCGCCCTCTTTGCCCCCGCGCTGAAGAACGATGTGGCGGTCGGCGTCGGGGGTGAGTCCGCCGGCGAGCGAAATAACGTCGATGAGCGTGCGCGGAGCGGTGAGACGCACGGTCCCGGGATGCACGACCTGGCCCAGAATCGTCACCGCTTGTGTGGCGTATTCCTCGACGAAGACGGAGACCTCGGGGTGAAGGAGAAAATTGCCCTCGCGGTACTGCGTGGCGATGCGTGCGGCGGCCTGGGCAGGGGTGAGTTGCTGGACGGAGACTTTTCCGGCCAGGGTGAGCACGATCTCTCCGGAGTCAAGGACACGAAGGTGCTGATCCAGTTCAGGTTCGCGCAGAAAGGAGATGCGGAGGAGATCGCCGGGACCGATGAGCAACGATTCCGGATTGGCGGGGAGTTGGGCTGGGGCGGCGAGGGGCGCCGGTCCATTGGGTTGCTCAGAGGCCGGGGGGAGCGGAGAAAGGACGGGAGACGCGGATTGTTGCGCGGCGATCTTTGCGGGGGCAGCAAGGAGCATGAGCCAGACAGAGAACCATGCAATGCATTCAGGCGTGCGCATACGAGGGCCCTGGATGAACCTGTTGAAGAACGAGACCGAGGACGGCGTGGTTGGGAATCTGGCGGCTGAGTTCCTGGAAGGAAGGCAGGATTTCATCACGGCGGGTTCGGCCAGCGTGCGCTGCGAGCAGCACTGCGTCGGAAAGCTGGGCGAGAACCAGCGCGTCGGCGTGGAAGGCGGCGGGACCGCGAATCACGATGAACTGGAATTCTTCACGCCACTCGGCCAGCAGAGCGGCCATGCGCGAGGAGGCGATCAGTTCTGCGGGACAGGGTGGCCGTGCGCCGGCATGGAGGACGGAGAGGGAGGGCAGACCGGCGATCATGTGCGCGAGAGGCGGCAAGGCTTTGTCGGAGAGCAGTTCGCTGAGGCCAGGATCGGCCGAGGTGCTTGTCTCGGGCGCGGAACGAAGATCGGCATCAACGAACAGCACGGATGAGCCATGCTGGGCCAGGATTGTAGCGAGGCTCAGACCGAGGGAAGGCGGCGCACCCTGCGAGGCGGTGCGAACGGGATTTGCCGGGCGGTGGCAGGGATCGGTGAGGGTGATGATTTGCGGTGCGCGATCGCTGTGCGAGAGCAGGAGGGAAGCACGCAGGCGGTGGAGCGCTTCGACGAACGGGGTTTCTCGGGGTGGAGTCTCGAAATCGGTGTCAGCGGCCGCCTGGAGGTTCACAGTTGAGCCAGGGGGAGGAGGCAGGAGCCGGCGATACCAGGGATCATCGATGCGATAAGCGGGGACAGAGGCGAAGACGGGGGCATCCAGCAGGGCTTCGAACTCGGCCGCGGTGTGAAGGGTATCGTCGGTGAGTTCGCGTGTGATGGCGGCGCCGCATCCGAGGATCGTTCCGGTTCCGAGAGCCAGAAGCGTGAGCCAGGTAAGGTTGGGGCTGGCAGGGTGGCCTGATGGAGGAATAAGAGCCGGACTGACGACGGCAAAGTTGGCGGAATGAAGCCCTTCAAGAACGCCGGTCTGCTGGAGGCGGCCGAGGAGGCTGCTGTAAAGCGCACGGCTCTCGCCGGCTTCCTGACGGGCGAGGCGCAGCGCAAC
>DASZYN010000821.1:0-3101 GCA_035545435.1 Acidobacteriaceae bacterium
GATTATCGGGATATCAGCCCGGGGTACTTTCAAACCATGCGCATTCCTTTGCTGCAGGGCAGGAGCTTTGCGGAGAACGATGACGCCCGGCATCCGCGCGTGGTTGTTATCGATCAGACACTCGCTCGCGAATACTTTGGAAACGAAAACCCTATCGGAAGGCACATCGTTCTTCCGGGAGGGACCCGCATTCCCCGTGAGGTGGTTGGGGTTGTGGGAGCAGTGCACGATTCAACGCTGACCGGGACGCCGGAGGCTACCCTCTACTTCCCGTATATGCAGGGCCCGGACCAATCCATGAGCATGGTGGTGCGCTCGGCGCTCCCGCAAAACACGATTCTGCCTGAAATTCGAAGCGCGATCGAATCCGTGGATCGCGACCAACCGGTGTTCGACGTCCGATCGATGCCAGAGATCATGGGCAATGTCACTTCGGCTCCGCGGATTGCCTTTATCCTGCTGAACATTTTGGCTCTGGTGGCGCTGGTGCTGGCGGCGGTTGGAATCTACGGCGTGACCTCGTATAACGTCGGCCAGCGCACGCAGGAGGTAGGAGTGCGACTGACGTTTGGCGCTCCTCCACATGCGATCCTCGCGATGCTGGTTCGTCAGGCAACAACGCTGATGCTGCTGGGTGTCGCGGCTGGGGTGCTGGTCGGATTGCTCATGACGCGGCTCATGTCGAGCCTTCTTTATGGAGTGAGCAGTACGGATCCGGTCATCTTCGTGGGAGCGGCCGCGCTGGTTGCGATGGTCGCGACCCTTGCGTGTTATCTTCCGGCGCGCCGCGTGGTGCGGGTGGACCCGCTGGCAGCCCTGCGAGCGGAGTGAGGGCGGGCGTTTTACTGATGGGGGCGGCACTCGTTCAGCACGCGCGTCGCTGGGATCAGAGCCGACTGTGTGAATTTTTGCCCTGAGAGCAAAGCGCGCCGGGCCTAAAGGCGTGCCTCTTCGAAGACGTGATTTCGCCGGGTTGAAACGCGGCGCTTTTGCCGTCGGTTGAGGAGAAGAGGTCAACGAAGAGAAAGCCTCAGGGGCTGAAGCCCAATCATTTTTGCGCCTTTTCGGCACGACTGAAGTCATGCCCTGTTACAAAAGGGCCGGCCAAATCCTTCAACGAACTGCGGGACACCACACTAGTTTCTGCTGGTCACTACTTGCTCGTAGACCTTGAGGTATTCGCCGGCTGGCGTGGTCCAGGAGTGATCCTCGGTCATGCCGTTGTGCATGAGGGTGTGCCAGGCTTCCTTATCGTCTCGAAAGACGGTGAGGGCGCGCTGGATGGCTGCCAGGAACTCCTCCGGTTCGAGGCCCTGGAATTTGAAGCCATTGCCGGTGCGTGCGGCGGGGTTCCACTCTTCGACCGTTGAGTCGAGGCCACCGGTGGCGCGCACGATGGGGACAGCACCGTATTTGAGAGCGCACAGCTGGCCGAGTCCGCAGGGCTCGTAGCGCGAGGGCATGAGGAACATGTCCGCCCCGGCTTCGACCTTATGCGCGAGCATGACGTCGTAGCCGATGCGCGTGTAGACCTTGCCGGGATACTTTGCGGCGAGGGAGCGCATGAGGTTCTCGTAGTACTCCTCGCCGGTGCCGAGGGCGAGGAGGACGACATTTTCGCGCGACAGCGGCTCGGCGACCTGGGCGAGAATGTCGATGCCCTTCTGGGTGGTGAGCCGGGTGACGGTACCGAGGACGGCGGTGGAATCGTCCTGAGGCGGGACCCCAAAGGCGTGGAGCAGGTCACGGCGGCAGTCGGCTTTGCCGGCGAGGTTTTCGGGGTTGTAGTGCGCGGCGATATTGCCGTCGTGGGCGGGGTTCCAGTCGTTATAGTCGAGGCCGTTGAGGATGCCGCGGAGGTCGGCGGCGCGCTGGCGGAAGACGCCGTCGAGCTGCTGGCCGTATTCGTGGGTCTGGATCTCCTCGGCGTAGCGGGGGCTGACGGTGGTGAGGCGGTCGGCAAAGACAAGGCCGGCCTTGAGGTAGTTGAACTGGCCGTAGAACTCGGCTCGATCGATGGTGAAGAGGGTCCAGGGAAAGAGGAGACGCTCCACGGTCGCCGGGGACCAGCGTCCCTGATAGCCGGCGTTGTGGACGGTGAGGACGGTACCGCGATTGCGGAGGACAGGATCGAATTCGTAGAGAGTACGCAGGTAGACGGGCAGCAGGGCTGTTTGCCAGTCGTGGACATGGTAGACGTCGGGGGCGCCGAGAACTTTGGTGGCTTCGACGACGGCACGGCAGAAGAGGGCGTAACGCTCCCAGTTATCCTGGTATTCGCCGGCGGGCGAGCCGTAGAGGAACTCGCGGTCGAAGAGCTCGGGGCAGTCGACGAAGTACATCTGGACGCCGTCCTGTTTACCGCCGTCGAGGATGGAGGCGAAGCGGCTGTATCCGAGGAAAGGGATGGTGATGCTGCGGACGGCGTAGTTCTTGTCGGAGGACTGCGACTGGGCGTGCGCGAATTCGCGAACCTGACGGTAGTAGGGGATGAAGACGGAGACTTTGTGGCCCATGGCGGCGATCTGGCGCGGGAGGGCGCGGAGAACTTCGCCGAGGCCGCCGGTTCGGGCCCAGGGCGCACATTCAGAAGCGGCGTAGACGATGTGCATGGCTTTTACAGGGTACAGGTTGCAGGTTCGAGGTGACAGAGTGCGGGTCGGTGCACAATCGATAGAGATGCGCGAGAGAACGCAACGGCCCAGGCTGGGGCAGAATTTTTTGGTGAGCGCGACGGCGCAAGCAGCGATTGTGGATGCGCTGGGGGATGTGTCCGCGCGGACGGTGGTGGAGATTGGCCCGGGCCGCGGAGCGATCACGGCGCTGCTGGCGGGCCGAGCGCGCCGGCTGGTGGCTGTGGAGCTGGATCGGGAGCTGGCGCCGCGGCTGCGCGAGCAGTTCGAGGGGCGCGGGTCGGTTTCGATTCTTGAGGAAGACGTGCTGAAGACGGATTTCGCTGCGCTGCGGGCGGGAGAGGCGGAGAAGCTGCTGGTGGTGGGGAATCTGCCGTACTACATTACGTCGGAGATTCTGCTGCGGCTGTTTCGGTATGCGGAGGATGTGGAGCGTGCGGTGGTGATGGTGCAGCGCGAGGTGGCGGA
>DASZYN010000822.1:0-1710 GCA_035545435.1 Acidobacteriaceae bacterium
AGCGCGCCTTCTACCCCGTGCACCGCGCCACGATCAGCGTGATGTCATCTCCCTGCTCTCCGGCGCTGTACTTCTGCAGCTCGTTCAGGACCCCATCGACAGTCCCCTTCGCATCCAGCTTCCTGCGCCGCTTCAGCGCCCTCACCAGCCCCTTTTGTCCGAACTCCTTCTCTGCGGCATCGCACGCCTCCGTCACGCCGTCGGTGTAGAGTGCCAGCACATCCCCGGCCCCCAGCCGGCACTCTCCCATGTGCCCATCCCACTCCCGAAACATCCCCAGCACCGTGCCCGTCGGGCAAAGATGCTCCACGTCACCGTCGGCCCGCAACAGCAGCCCCGGCAGATGCCCACAGTTCGCGTAGCGCATCACACGCGTCTCATCGTCGTATTCAGCAAAGAATACCGTCGAATACGCGCTGTCCACCGTGTTCTCGAAGAACGTCTGATTCACCGTTTTCAAAAACGTCGCCGGACACTCCCCGGCCAGCGCCAGCTGGCTCCGCAAATTCGCCTGCAGGTTCGCCATCAATAACGCAGCGGCAATCCCTTTGCCGGAAATATCCGCCACCAGCAGCCCCACCCGATGCGGCCCGAACGAAAGAAAGTCGTAGTAGTCGCCGCCCACGTGCCGCGCCTGCATGCACACACCGGCATAGTCCAGCGTCCGCAGCGCTGGAGCCCTCTGCGGAAACAGCCGCGCCTGCACCTGCTTGGCAATCTCCAGCTCCTGCGCGTGCCGCCGCTCCGCTTCCGTTCGCTCGCTCGCCGCCCTCCGCTGCTCTTCGATTTCGCGGCTGATCTCATCCGAGCTGATCAGTTCGAACACGTTATTGTCGAGGTCCGCGAAGGTTGCAAACGTCCCGCCCCAGAACTGCGGCTGCGGAGGCTGCAGGAACCGCACGCCCCGGCCGCGCCAAAGCTCATAGGTGGCGTTGATGTCCTCTGCGATGAAGCTCACGTTCGTATGCCGCCCGATCAGCCGGTAATTCTCCGTGCCCTTGCGCGGAGCCACGATCGCCAGAATCGCGCTCCCATCCGGCGGAGCTACCGCCACCCACCGCCCGAACTCCAGCCGCGCATCGGCCAGCACCGAAAACCCGAGCTGATCGACATAGAAAGGAAGGCTCCGGTCCAGATCGCGCACGTACACGTTCGACTTGAAAATTCGCAGGTACGGAGTCTCGACGTCCGCCGTCAGCGGCGACTGGCTGCGCAGCAAACGCTCCACCGCCCGATTTTTCGGCTGACTCGCCACCCGGCAGTCCTCTCCGCCAACAATCTTCCCATAGGCCGTCTCCCCTGGTGTACCCTCGGCCACGGAACGGTTCGAGCCGTTTTTGCGTAAAGAAAACTGCGCGGGCTCTACGCCCCCGCGTGTTCCGTACCAGTCTTGTTTCGGCAAACGGCGGGAAACGAAGCGTTCCGAAGGAGAAAGCCATGCGGAAGCTCCTCAGCCTGACCCTTGTTGCCCTTGCCCTCCTGTTGGCGGCCCCTGTTTCCCAGGCCCAGACCGGTTCCGCGGGCAACACCCTCGTCCTCGTCTTCAAGGACGGCCACCGCCAGCGCGTGAACCTCAACGACCTCCAGCGCCTCGAATTTCCCGGCCCCGTGCCCGCCGGCATCATCAGCACCCCCGGCCCTTCGCGCGCCCGCTTCCTCGGCAGGTGGGAAGTCGGCGAGGGCAACGGCAGCAACTTCTTCATCACCCTG
>DASZYN010000823.1:0-5188 GCA_035545435.1 Acidobacteriaceae bacterium
CACTGCATTCCGATCGACCCGTTCTATCTTTCCTGGAAGGCAAAGGAGTTCGACTTCCGCACCAAGTTCATTGAGCTGGCCGGCGAAGTCAACCTGGCCATGCCTTACTTCGTCGTCGAGAGCGTGATGGAGGCCATGAGCCAGCAGGGAAAAGCACTGCGGGACTCCCGCATCCTGATTCTCGGAATGGCCTACAAGCGCGACATCGACGATCTGCGCGAATCGCCTTCGCTCACGATCATTGAGCTGCTGCAGAAGCGCGGCGCGCAGGTCTCTTACAACGATCCTTTCTTCCCGACGGTTGGCCATGGGCGCAAGTACGCGCTGAACATGACCAGCACGCCGCTGGAGAAGGTTGGAGAATTCGACTGCGTGGTGATCGTGACGGACCACTCGCAGTACGACTACGCCGACATCGTCTCGAAGGCGAAGCTGGTGGTGGATACGCGCAACGCCACCCGCGGCATCGAAGCGAAGAACCTGGTTCGCTGCTAGATTGCTGTCCCGAACATTCTCTGAAAAGTTGAGGATGAGAGGGGAACGAAGAGTGCTTCAGGGGCTGAAGCCCACATGATTCTCGCGCCTTTGCGGCACGACTGAAGTCATGCCCTGTTACAAAAGCGCCGGCCAGTTCTTCAACGAACTTGCGGGACACCACACCAGGGCTGAAGCTGTTCCGGGTTTTCAACCGCTCGTCTCAGCCTGCAGCATGAAGAAAGGCCCGCCGAATTTCGGCGGGCCTTTTGTTTTGCAGTGGTGGGGGCCTAAGGGATGACCGCGGTGTAGACGTTCGATGGTGTGCTTTCCACGCCCGACCCATCTACACTCGTCACTTCATAGTTGTAAGTCACTCCGCTTTGCACCGTGGTGTCGGTGTAGCTGGTCGGTGTGTTGACCGCGGTGTTCAGCTTCTGGTAAGTGCCTGCGCCGGTGGAGCGGTAGATGTTATAGCTCACCACCGGATCCGCACTGCTCGCGGGCGCCGTCCAGCTCAATTGGACCTCGTAGGTTGCAGAGTTGACTCCGGTGCCGGTCAGCGCGATGGTCTGCGTTGCGCCGGTGGTCGCGTTGCTGGTGATGGTCACCGAGCCGGTGGCTGCGCCTGCCGTGGTTGGATCGAACTGCAGGTTCAGCACCGCGGTCTGGCCCGGGTTCAGCGTCAGCGGCAAGGTCAGCCCCGACATCGTGAAGCCGGTTCCAGTAATAGTGGCTGCACTGATTGTTACCGCGGATCCGCCGGACGACCGCAGCGTCACCGTTTGCGTTGACGGCGTGTTCAGGTTGACGTTGCCGAATGCCACGGTGGTGGAGCTGAGCGTCAGGCCAGGCGCGCCGTTGGTGAGCTGGATGGCGAAAGTCTTCACGACCCCGCCTGCCGATGCCGTCAGCGTGGCTGTTTGGGTTGAGGTGACCGCGGTGACGGCTGCGTTGAAGGACGCGGTTGTCGAACCTGCCGGCACTGTCACCGACGCGGGGACCGTAACCGCGCCGTTGCTGCTGGCCAGTGTTACGGCAAATCCGCCGGTTCCCGCAGCAGCGCTCAGCGTAACGGAGCAGGCATCGGTGCCGGCCGCGTTATACGACGAGGTGGCGCAGGTCAGCGAACTGAGCACGCCCACCGGGGCGACTCCTGTTCCGGTCAATGCAATGGCCGGGTTGGGATTGGTCGCGGCATTGCTGGTGATCGCGATCGATCCGGTTGCGGCTCCCGCCACGGTCGGATTGAAGGTCACCTGCAAGGTCGCAGTTTGTCCGGAATTCAGCGTCACCGGGAAGGTGGCTCCGGTCATCGAGAATCCTGTTCCGGTGAGGGTCGCGGCACTGATCGTGAGCGGCGCGGTGCCCGAGGAGGTCAGGGTTACCGACTTGTTGGTTGGCGTGTTCAGGTTGACATTGCCGAAGGCCAGCGTGGTGGAGCTCACGGTCAGGCCAGGCGCTCCGCTCAACTGAATGGCAAAGGTCTTTGCCACTCCGCTTGCGGTTGCCGTCAGGGTGGCTGTTTGCGTGGAACTCACAGCAGCGACGGTGGCGTTGAATGTGGCGGTGGTCGCGCCAGCCGGCACGGTCACCGAAGCCGGCACTGTGACAGAGCTGTTGTTGCTGGCGAGGGTCACCGCGAGGCCGCCGGTTCCCGCCGCCGCACCGAGTGTGACGGTGCAGGCATCGGTTCCGGCCGCGGTATAGGACGACGTGGCGCAGGTCAGCGAACTCAGTGCGCCGGCCGCGGCATCACCGGTTCCGCTCAGAGTGATGTTGGCGGTGGGATTCGTCGTGGCGTTGGTCGTGATCAGGATGGATCCGGTGGCTGCTCCCGGCGTCGTGGGATTGAACGTCACCTGCAGCGTGACGGTCTGTCCAGGATTGAGGGTCACCGGGGGGTTGGCTCCGGTCATGGAGAAGCCGGTCCCTGTGAGAGCCGCGGTATTGATCGTGACGGGCGATGTGCCCGACGAAGTCAAGGTCACCGGCTGACTGGCCGGGGTGCCGACGGTCACGTCTCCGAAAGCCAGATTCGTGGTGCTCACGCTCAGCACCATGGTTTGTGCGTTCAGCTGCAGAGTGAAGACCTTGGTGCTGCCGCCGGATGCGGCGCTCAGCGTCGCGGACGTCGATGATGTCACCGCGGAAACCGTGGCGTTGAAGCTCGCCGAGGTTGAGCCTGCGGGGACCGTGACCGAACCTGGCACGGTCACTGAGGAACTGTTGCTGGAAAGGGTGACGACCTGTCCACCGATCGGGGCTGCCGCACTGAGTGTGACCGAGCACGGGTCAGTCGCGGCGCCGGTCAGCGTCTGGTTGGTGCAGGAAAGGGAACTGAGCACACCGGCTGCCGACTGTCCGTTCCCGCTGAGGCTGATCACAATCGTTCCATTCGAGGCATTGCCGGCGATCGTGATGGAACCGTTGGCCGCGCCCGCGGTGGTCGGATCGAAGCTGACCTGCAGCGTGGCGGTCTGTCCGGGATTCAGTGTGAGCGGGAATGTCGCCCCGGTCATCGAGAAGCCGGCGCCGGCCAGGGTTCCGCTGTTGATCGTTACCGCAGACGAACCGGTCGATGTCAGCGTGACCGGCTGTGTGGTGGTGGTGTTGAGGTTGACGTCGCCAAAGTTGAGCGTCGTCGTGCTCGCGCTCAGTGCCGGGTTCTGCGCCAGCAACCGCACGGCGTAGATCTTCGAAGCGCCGCCGGCGCTCGCGGTCACGTTCGCGGTCGCGTTTGAGGTCACCGCTGTAGCGGTGGCGGTAAAGAATGCATTCGTATTGCCGGCCGCAACGGTCACGCCGGAGGGAACGGTGAGGGCACTGTTGCTGCTGGACAGGCTGACGGCCAGCCCGCCTGCGGGCGCAGCCGCAGTGAGCGAGACGGTGCAGTTGTCGGTGCCCGCTCCGGTAATCGTCGAGCTGTCGCAGAAGAGGCCGTTGAGAACGCCGGCGGCCGCATCGCCGGTTCCGTTCAGCGCTACGACGGCGGTGCCGCCGGTGGGCGCGTCCGAGGCCACGGTCAGGGATCCGGTTGCAGCACCGGCGCTCGTGGGACTGAAGTTCACCTGCAGGGTGAAGGCATTTCCTGGATTCAGCGTGATCGGCAATGCGGGACCGGACACAGAGAATCCTGCGCCGCTCGCCGTCGCCGCGCTGACGGTCAGGGGGGCGGTGCCCGTGGAGATCACGGTGACGAACTGCGGCGTCGCCTGGTCGTTCACGGTGACGTCGCCGAAGGAAAGGGTGCTGGCGCTCAGGCTCATCGCCGGTGTACCCGTGGGTACCGGGGCGGTGCCGTTTCCGCTCAGCGCCACTACGGCGGTCCCGCCGGTGGGCGCGTCGGAGGTCACGGTCAGAGAGCCGGTCGCTGTGCCGGTATTCGCCGGTGTGAAGTTCACCTGAAGGGTAACGGTGCTGCCTGGATTCAGCGTGATGGGGAATCCGGGGCCGGCCGTCGAGAATCCTGCGCCGCTCGCTGTTGCCGCGCTGACGGTGAGCGGTGCGGTGCCGGTGGAGAGGACAGTTACGAACTGCGGTGTCGCCTGGGTGTTGACGGTGATGCTGCCGAAGGAAAGAGCGCTGGCGCTCAGGCTCATCGCCGGAGTTCCGCCACTGCTCGGCAGGGGGTTGAGCTGCAGGTTAAAGGTTGCGGAACTGGTTCCCATCGCCGCCGTGATGATCGCGGTCTGCGCTGCGCTCACTGCCGCCGCGGTGACGGTAAAGCTGGCGCTGCTCATGTTGGGCGCAACCGCAACCGTGGCGGGAACCACCGCTGCCGAATCGTTGCTGGAAAGATTGACGGTGCCGCCACTGCTGTCAACGGCGGCGCTCAGGGTCACGGTGCAATTGTCTGTGCCGGCGCCGGTGATCGTGCTGCTGCTGCAGGCGATGGCGCTGACTGTGGGCGGAACCGGAGTCGGGGGAGGAGGAGTGGTGACTGCTGTCGTTCCTGTTCCGGTGAGAGACACGGTAACGGTGCCGGATGCGGCATTGCTCACAACGGTCAGCTTTCCGCTCGCGGCTCCTGCCGCCGTGGGATTGAACTGAAGGTTCAGAGTGAGGGAGCCTGCTGCTGCCAGCGTCATGGGCACCGCGGTCTGGCTGGTCAGAGCAAAGGACTGTCCGGCTACGCTGATTTGCGTAATCTGCACGGCCGCCACGCTGTCGTTCTTGAGCGTGATCGTATTGCTGGCGGTCTGGCCGACCGTAACGTTACCGAACGCGAGTGTGCCAGTCGACGCTCCCAGGGTGCCTACGGTTGCGGCATTTGACTCAATGCTTCCGCAGCCGGACAGCGCAAGAGGAAGAACGCACAGCGTCATCAGCAGAAGAACCGCACACCATGCGGGGTACTTTTCAAAATGGGTACGGCCCGCTGAACGGTGACGGGAAATCGGCGAATTGCCTGAAGACGCGCGGACACAACCGCGGGATCTCCCCGCGGGGGGAAGTGTATCGATCGAGTGCATCTACCTCACCTCTTGCAAAACAAAAAAAGTTCAATACTGCGGACCACGTCGGCCTGAGGCGCCGGAATGTCGGAGCTCCTCAGTAGCCGGGCGGGCCCACTTCTTTGGTCCTGCTTGCTCAGCCCCGGTTCAAGGTTGAACTTTGCGGATAACCTGTGCCTCGTGTAGGCACGTGGGTCACCATCCTTTTCAACAGCAGGTTACCTTTGTGTTTTTGGCGTGATATGTCGTATTTATGA
>DASZYN010000824.1:0-1545 GCA_035545435.1 Acidobacteriaceae bacterium
AATGCTCCCTCCTGATGGTTCAAACCGAGGGTTGGACGCAGCGTTATTGCCTGGCGGGGATACACGCCGCACAGGTGCCGTAAACGAAAAATTCGTGACCGGATGCGCGAAACCCCCTCGGCAATTTTGGTTTGCTCTGTGCAGCGCATCCTTCGAGGTCATACAGCTTGCCACATTCGTTGCACTGGAAGTGATGATGATGCTTTTTGCCGGCCACTTCGTAGCGCGTAGCATCGCCAGGCAGTTCAACCGGCTGCAGCCATCCCTCCTCAACCAGCGTCTGGATGTTTCGGTACACCGTGGCAATTCCAACGCCCGGGTGGAGTTGCTGCGCCGATCGGAGAGCTTCTTCAGGCGACAGCGGCCGATTGGCTTCCGCAAAAGCCTCTCGAATGGCAGTCTTTTGTCGGGTGTTACGAATGTCTCGGATGCTCAATCGAATCTCCTCTGTGCAGATTAAAGCCTCCGCAGGAGGCGGAACCCGGCCGCTCAGCTACCCCGCGAAATCAGTCATAATCGGGCGCACTGGGCGTTTCGCTATGATAATGATATACCATTATCATTATGGCGCCTCCCCTCAGCTCCCTGATTTCAGCACGCTACTGGATTGACCGCCTCAATCCCTGGGTCGTCCATTTCGGTAACGGCTTTGGAGTTCGCTGGTACGGTTTCGCCTACCTCGCAGGATTCCTGCTCGCCGGATGGATTCTTGCACGCTGGGCTCGCCGAGGGAAACTGCCGATTCCTGAAACCGAAGTCGCCAGCTTCATCCTCTACGCTGCGCTGGGCGTGATGATGGGCGGCCGGCTGGGCTACTGCCTTCTGTACAACCTGCATGAGGTCCTGCGTCGCCCCCTTGAGATTCTGGAGATCTGGCATGGCGGCATGGCAAGCCACGGTGGAATGGCCGGGCTCCTGGTCGCCATCTGGCTCGTCGCTCGTCGCCGCGGTCTGAATACGCTCTCGCTGCTGGATGCAGCAGCGGCAACCGGGCCGATCGGCATTGCCCTGGGTCGTATTGCAAATTTCGTGAATGGAGAACTGTGGGGCAGACCCACTTGTGTTCCCTGGGCGGTCGTTTTCCCGGATGCGCCTCTGGTCGACGGCCATCAGGTGCCGCGTCATCCCAGCCAGCTCTATGCCGCCGGGATCGAAGGGATGCTGGTCTTCCTTGTAGGCCTCGCTGTGTACGGCAAATCCTCCCGGCCCGGACTCACCACGGCCGCTGTGCTGACGGTCTACGGTGCGGGGCGGTTCATCGACGAATTCTGGAGACAGCCGGATCTGGGCCAGCCCGTTTACTGGGGATGGATGAGCAAGGGGCAGCTCCTGACGATCCCGATGATTGTTGTTGGGTTCTCGTGGCTCCTCTGGCACAGAGTGCACGCGGTTGACATGGGGAAAAAAACGAGCCTGGTCGAATGCGATTAAAACTTATCGTCCTGCGCGACGACGACAACCAGGTCAGGGATGACCTTCAGAAGAATCATGGAGTCACAGGATGAACCCTCTGCTTCTCACCTCGATGGCGGCCGTTTCAACCTC
>DASZYN010000825.1:0-5742 GCA_035545435.1 Acidobacteriaceae bacterium
GTGGTACTTCGGCGGCTCCTGCTCCTGGGCGGCGAGCGACTCTTCCCTCACTCGGCCGGCGTTTGCGAACTCCGGAAGTCCTGCCATCATCGCCATCGATCCCATCGCTCCGGCGCGCTTGAGAAAATCGCGTCGGTCTGTTCCTTTGCTGTCCATCATCCCTCCGCCCCTGTTTTGTTTGCGATGGCAACAATAACACCGTGGAGACGGTTTGTGCAGGGAGGAAGTTTCTGAGGTTCAGAATGAGGGACCGCAGGTACCGCGTCGGAAAGCAGCAGGATTGCCAGCCGACCGGAAGATCGCGCTTGTCCGGAGTCACGCTGGCGACACCAGCCAAAATAGCGAATCAGGCCAGCGTGGCAACGACTGCGACGATTGCAGCGGCCGCCATCCGACAACTCAGCCTCATGCAAGGCTCACCCCAGCTCAGCGGAAAACCAGCGCAGTATGCTGTTCTCTGATGCGTATTTTCAGAACCCTCGTTTTTCTGCTCTGCCCTCTCGCGGCCATGGCAGCACAGCTTCCCCAGGCCCCCGCTTCCGCGGACAATCTGGCAAAGGCCCATGAAGATCTCCAGCAGAATCGGCCGGATCAGGCGATCGCGCTGCTCGAGCAGATGAGAGCAATGCAGCCCGTCCCAAAGGGCGTGGATCGCGAACTGGGCCTCGCTTGGTATCGCACCGGCAAGCTCGCCGAGGCGCGCGCAGCTTTTCAGCAGGCGATGACCGAAGATCCACAGGACATCGAGGCCGTGCAGATGGAGGGACTCACGCTCTATCGACTCGGTCAGCCCGCCGCGGCCATTCCGTATCTGGAACGGGTGCGCCAGTGGACGCCGGACGCGGGCACGGACGCCAATTACGTTTTAGGTTTGTGTTATCTGAATGCCAATCGGAGCGATGACGCGCGGAAGGCGTTTGCTGCGCAATTCGGGGTACCACCGGACTCCGGCGCGGCATGGATGCTGCTGGCGGCCATGCTGCAGAAGGCGAGCCTGCCCCGCCAGGCCGCGCCGGCAGCGCAAAAGGCGCTCGACCTCGAACCCAATCTCCCGTCAGCCCACCTTTTATTGGGAGAAGTGGCGCTTCTCGATTCGAATATCGACGGAGCTCTGCAGCAATTCGAGGCCGAGCAGAAGGTCAACCCAAACAGCGCGGTGGTATACGAGCGGATGGGCGATGCCTGGTTGCGCATCGGCAAACTCGATCTGGCGCAGCAGTCCCTCACCCGTGCGCTCTCTCTGGATACCAGCAGCACCGGCCCATTCATCCTGATGGGCCGGGTTCTGCTTCGGCGACAGGATGCTCGCACCGCCATCATGTACCTGCAGCATGCCGAGAAGATGGATCCGGGCAACTACATCACCCACGCCTCTCTCGCCCAGGCGTATCGCATGGCTGGGCAGGACGACGAGGCGAAGCGCGAAAACGACCTCGCAGCTCAAAGCCACCTGAAAAACGAATTGAAACTGCAGCCGCTGCAGTAACGGTTTCAGTGGATGCGAATCGTGACCAGGCGAGTCGCGAACGGAACGCCGCCGCCGACCGTCGTCTGCAACACGGCTTCGAACGGACGGATCTCACCTTTCGGACCGGAGATCTTCTTCAGCAGGCCCGCGACACTATCCGGATCGCACACAAAATCCACCGCAGCCTGGGTGCCGAATGTCGTGAGCCCGCTGAAGACCAGCATGAGCCGGCCCGGTTGCACTCCCGGCTGCAGAGCCAGAATCGCGTAATCGGTGTTGAGTGGACGCTCCGGCCGCAAATACACCGGCGGCTCTCCGGGAAGCGGGTGGTGATTGACGATGCCGGCCGAGTCAGGGGTGGCCATCATCGTAAAGTCGGTCGTTGACGGCAGGACCCGGAGAGACGGATTCTCCGCCCTCGATCCAACGAAGACCAGGTTACGTGACTGTGCCACGTCCCACGTAACCAGCAAACTGCGTTTCAGCAGGAAGGTGGCATGGTGCGCGTCGAAAAGTTGGGTGAGCGTGTAAACGGAGTTCAGCTCTCCGATGCCCGTATAGGTGTCGACGTAATCGTCGCCAAACGGCGGCCCGGTCGGATCCGGAGGGGCATAACGCAGACCCTGGGTGGAGGTTCCCTGAAAGAGCGCATTGCTGTAGATGACTAAGGGCGGGTCGCCGGAAAGGAAGGGATGCCAAAACACATCCACTGCCGTTGGAGCCGCCACGCTGGCTCGCCATGGACGCCACAGGGCCAGACCGGCAATGCCAACCGCCAGCAGCACGAGTACCACGGTCGCGACGATCGCGCGCCGCCGCGAAGGCTCTTTATCTTCTGCAGGATGCGGCAGATCCTGCACGTCCATTTCACCCGTTAAAGACGGGGTGAAAAGCACCGGCGGGGCTTCCGTATTTCGATTATGGAAAACGGGAAAGTAATGGCCCTTGGGGATCTCAAGAACAGTCTGTTCCGCGGCGCCATCCTCAGAAAAGTACGACGCCAGCTTCTGCCGGAGCAGACGCGCATGGGTCCTTACAATGCTGTCTTCGCTGGAGTTGTATCCAGGAGAACGGCCGAAGACGCGGATACCGATCTGTTGTTCGGTGGCGTCTTCAGGAGCATTACGGATAGCGCACTTCGATATGTAAAACAGGAACTCGCAGAGACGCGGGGATGATTTCAGGTGCGGGCTCGAAGCGATCCTTTTAACTAAAGCCCATCGTTCATCCGTCGTTAGCGCGTCTTCAAGATCCGGCCCTGCATTAACTGCAGCCATTGCAATAGTTCGCAGTATGGCATACGCAAATTTGCCGGTCAATTCACCGTAAAAAACGTTGCGGGTCCATCTCGCTGACAAGAATATCGCGGTTGTTGATTCAAGTGTCCGATCCTCTGCACGCCCTCGTTCGCGCAGAGAGGCGACTCCCCCTTGCGGGAGCCTTAAACCAAAAACAATGCGGACCCCAACGTTTTTCCGGAGGCAATGCGTATGACGTCGACAAGAAGTAAGGAATTCCAGGGATGGGCACACCAGCGCAGGATTCCCCTGGCACTCTTCGCAGCCCTGCTGCTGATGCTGGTTGGAACCCTCCCGGCTGTCGGCCAGGCTGTTTACGGATCGATTTTCGGCACCGTCACGGACAAGACTGGCGCCGTAGTTCCGAACGCCACGATCACGGTCACCGACATTGCCAAGGCAACGACGACAACGGTGCAGACCAACGAAGCCGGTGACTATCGCGTGCAGCACCTCATCCCCGACACTTATCGCGTGGAAGTGGCGGCGAAGGGCTTCTCGAATGCGCAGGTCGATAACGTCGTGGTCTACGCCGACACAGCGCCGGAAGTGAACCTGCAGGTGGATGTCGGCTCGGTAGGAACCACCGTGACCGTCACGGGCGGCGCTCCCCTGCTGCAAACGGACCGCGCCGATGTGTCGACCATCCTGAATGAGCGCGCGGTCGAGAACCTGCCCAACCTCAACCGGAACTTCACAGCGTTTGAGCTTCTCACCCCGGGCACGACCTACATCGGATGGGGACCGGGCGAAGGCGGCGGCAATCCGCAGCGCAGCCAGTCGATCGAAGTCGACGGACAACTTCCTTTTGCCACCGGGTACGAGTTAGACGGCACCGACAACCAGGAGCCGTTGAACGGCGTGGCGGTCATCAATCCGAATCTTGACGCGGTTTCCGAGATGAAGGTCACCGCGCAGAACTACGACGCCGAGTTCGGCAAGGCAGTGGCGGGTCTCGTGACCGCGCAGACCAAATCCGGCAGCAACGAGTTTCACGGCACGGCGTTTGAATATCGGCGCTCGGATGCACAGCAGGCGCGCGACCCCTTCGCGAATGCGCCGCCCAACGACAAACTGGCACCCACCCTCCACAATCAGTTTGGCGGCTCCATCGGCGGTCCCGTTTTGCACGACAAGCTGTTCTTCTTCGCGGACTATCAGGGGCTGCGCGAAAAAACCGGCGTGTCCACGCTGACCACGGTCCCCACCCTGAAGGCGGAAACCACTTGCACCTCGGGTGGCGCCTGCGATCTGAGCGACTATCTCTCGGTCGGACAAATCTATAAGCCAAATTCGCTGACCGATGCCAGCAACAACGGCCGTACAGCGTATGCCGGCAACGTGATTCCCGCCGGCGATCTCTCTGCTGCGGCGGTTGCTTTCTTCAAGCTGCTGCCCAAGCCGAACGTCTCAACCACCGCGGTTGAAAATAACTACTCCGCCTCAGGCGCGGGTGTATTCAGCACGAACCAGCCCGATGTGCGTATCGACAGCAAGCTGAACGACAAGCTGCACGTCTTCGGACGCTATACATATTTCGGCGGCAGCCTGTCAGGCGCGCCGTTCTTTGGGGCAGCCGGCGGTCAGGGCTTCGGCTCCGGCGGATTTGCCGGAACCGACGCGTTCCACTATTCGAGCCTGGCTTCGGGCGGCGACTACATTGTCTCCAACACCTGGCTCACCGACTTCCGCTTCGGCTACTACCGCATCTACAACAACACCCAGGGTCCGAATGGAAACCAGGCGCTGGGCAACAGCCTTGGCATTCCCAACGCCAACGTGGGGGATCTGTCGCTGAACGGTGGCCTCCCGCAGTTCAATATCGATATCCCCGCCAACGGCGCCAACGGCGGCCAGAACATCGAATTCGGAACGTCGGCGAATCCTACTCTGCAACAGACCAGCCAGTATCAGTTTGTGAATAACTGGTCGCACTCCTTCGGCAACCACAACATTAAGTTCGGAGCCGACTACCGCTACGGCAAGAACTGGACGGTCACCATCGCCAGCAATGCTCTGCGTTCCGGCACCTACTTCTTCGCATCCTCGCGCACCTCCGGGGTCAGCGGTACGGGCGACGAGTCGCCGGGCGTCGGCTTCGCCACCTTCCTGCTCGGAGATACCACGACCTTCTGGCGTACGCAGACCGCGAACGTCAAGGCCCAGTCCCGCCAGACGCGCTTCTTTACCTACGCGCAGGATCAATGGCGCGCCACCCATAACCTCACCGTCAACTACGGCCTGCGCTGGGAACTCTACACTCCCGAATCCCTCACCGCATCGGGAGCCGGTGGCCTTCTGAATCTGCAAACCGGCATCCTCGGTATCGCGGGGGTAGGTCAGTTCGATAACAAGGCGAACGTCACAAACAACTTCGGCATGTTCGCGCCACGCCTTGGCGTAGCCTGGCAGGCGCGGCCGAACACCGTCGTCCGCGCGGGCTACGGAATTGTCTATGGACAGGGCTGGGCCGGCGACAGCTTCGGCAGTGTCATGACCTCATCCTTCCCAACCCAGGTGCAGCAAACCCTCAACCCCGTCACCAATGCGGCCGCGGTATTTAACCTAACCAGTACTGAAAACGGGGTTGCGCCTGGACCTCCCGGCTACACCTTCGCGCCGATTCCGACCAGCGGTGCATACGTTCTGCCCGATGGAATTTCTCAGATCGCGCGCCCGACGCAGGTCCGCCTGCCCTCCGTCGCCGGCTGGAACTTCACCGTCGAGCAGCAGCTCAGCAAGGACATGTCGCTGCAGGTCGCCTATGTCGGCAGTCAGGCGTGGCACAACATGTTCGACTCTTCGCCCTCTTACAATGCGAACGAAATCACCTATAAGGGATTCCACCAGGTCAACCCCAACAACACAACACCCGGTGGCGGGAGTTGCGCGGGTTTGACTTATCCGACGGCACCAGACAGCTGCCTCTATACCAATCCGCAACGCATGCCGTATTACGACGGCACGGCCCAGAGC
>DASZYN010000826.1:0-6624 GCA_035545435.1 Acidobacteriaceae bacterium
CCCGAATCCGGCGTCCCTTTCGGCGAAATCCTCACTGCGGGCAAACTGGCCGCTCTTGAAAACGAAGCGCGCACCGCCCCCGATCCGGCCAAGGCGCACGAATTCTCCACCCACTCTTTCGGCGCTCAGTTCATCGAAGTCGCGTGGGATCCGGGCATCGCCCGTCTTCGCGTCAGCCGCGCTCTCAGCGTCATTGACGCCGGCCGCATCATCAACCACAAAGCCGGCCGCAATCAGATCCTCGGCGCCGTCGTCATGGGCATCGGCATGGGCATGTTCGAAGAAACCATCTACGACCCGCGCAATGCCAAGCCCATCAACAACAACTTCGCCGACTACATCGTCGCCACCAACGCCGATATTCCCGAACTCGACTGCATTTTCGTGGAGTATCCTGATCTCCACCTGAACGAATACGGCGCGCGCGGCATCGGCGAAATCGGTCTGGCCGGCATTGCTTCCGCTCTCACGATGGCTGTGTATCACGCGACCGGCGTTCGGGTGCGCAAGCTGCCCGTCCGCATCGAGGATCTGCTCGCCAGCAGCTAACGGCATGATCGACCCTCCATTGGGTGCCCCACATCCCTGGTTTGGGGATAAGGTGCCGCGTGAGCGGCACTACGGTAGAAGCCCCGGCCTTCAGGCCCGGAGCTTTTGTATCAGGGCACGAGTTCACTCGTGCCGATAGGTGCCAAAATAAAGACGGGCTTTAGCCCCTGTGCTCTTTGATCCGGCAAGTTGGCAGCAAAATGTCCGAGCTCCGTCGCATTCTCGACCTGTGGAAGCGCGCCAGCGCTGCAAACGACGAGATTTGCCTCGCCACCGTCGTCGCAGTTGAAGGCTCCGCCTACCGCCGCCCCGGGGCTCGCATGCTGCTCACGTCCTCCGGTCAGCGTGCCGGAACCGTCAGCGGCGGCTGCCTTGAAGCCGAAATCGCAAAGAAAGCCTGGTGGCTCACCGAACAGGGCCCCTCCCTCCAGCGCTACTCCAGCTTCTTTGATGACGACGGCGACATGCCCTACGGTCTCGGCTGCGGGGGCACCGTCATCGTTCTCCTCGAACGAGGCGAAGCGGCCGCACAGCACCTCGAAGCCCTGCGTCGCAGCGTTGAGGACCGCACCGACTCCGTCATCGTGACCTGCATCGATCCGGCAGCGCCCGGCACACTGCTGATCCTGAATGAAGCGGATTGCGCTGTCTACGATCGCCACCTAGACGAGGAGGCCACCCGCCTCGCCCACGATGCCCTGCGAACGGGCAAGTCCTCACGCGCCGGCGCGTACTTTATCGAACACATCGCACCGCCACCCGCCCTCATCCTTTTCGGCGCCGGAGACGATGTCCAGCCCCTCGTTGAATTTGCCTCCGCACTCGGCTGGCATGTCAGTGTCGCCGATGACCGATCCAATCTCGCCCGGCCCGAGCGCTTCCCCAATGCCGTCGTGCGCAACCTCGACGGCGCCCTCGCCCAAATTACCCCCACGGCCGCGGCTGTCATCATGAGTCACAGCTACGAGCAGGACCGCAAAGTGCTCCGCGCGCTGCTCGCCAGGGACATGAAGTACATCGGCGTCCTCGGCCCACGGCCCCGCACCGAGCGCCTCGTCGCTGAGATTGCCCCGCTGCTCGAACTCACCCCCACCGATTGCATGGCTCGCCTGCATACTCCGGTCGGCCTCGACCTCGGCGGCCACTCGCCGGCTTCCATCGCACTCTCCATCGCTGCCGAACTTCAGGCCGTCTTTGCAGGCCGTGAAGCCCGCAAGCCGTCCTCGCCCTCGGTTCATGCCTGAATTCCGTTGCGCGGCCGTTGTCCTCGCCGCGGGCGCCTCCACCCGCCTCGGTCAACCCAAACAACTTATCCGTATCGGCAGCCAATCTCTCCTCCGCCGAACCGTCCGCCTCGCGATCGAAGCAGGATGCTCGCCTGTATATGTTGTGCTCGGATTTGAATCCGATCAGATGACCCCTGAGCTGACGGGCCTCGCCGTTGAAACCGTTATCAATCCTGCCTGGCAGCAGGGAATGGGTTCCTCGCTGCGAGCCGGTATGCAGGCGTTGCTCCGGGCACCCACACAGCCCGATGCCGTGCTCCTGCTCGTCTGCGATCAGCCACGCCTCACCGCTGAACACCTTCGCGAACTCCTGACCTGGCATTGGGCGGCCCGGACCAAGAGCGAAATCGCCATTACCGCATCCACGTATGCGCAAAGAAACGGCGTCCCCGCTGTCTTTTCCACAAAGCTGTTGCCGGAATTGTTAGCGATTACAGGCGACCACGGCGCGCGCGATCTGATCCGGGCTCATGCCCGCCAGGTCCAGGGAATTCCCTGGGCCGCCGGCGAATTCGACATCGACCGGCCGGAAGACCTCAACACAATTGAGGCGTAATTCTAGTCCTCTGAATGGCAAAAGTGATCACTTGGATGCTGGTATTTTACATTGCGCAATTATTGTTCATAACGTGAAAACCAGTTTCGATTCTGATGCTAACCTCCCGCATCGAGGCCCCGCCAAGTGTTGCCAGGCGTTTCTCTGCGGGGCTAGCATACGTTGCAGTTCAGTCAAGACTGCGATCGAAAGCCATGTCCATCCCCACAACGCTGAAGTTCCCAACCCTTTCCCAATCCAGCATGCGGAGCGATCCAATATGGCGTGGTATGCCTACTGCATAACAGAACGTCAAGCCTTTCCCGAACTGCTTCGTCACCGTAAGCCGATTCCGATGGAAGCAGTTACGGGAATCCAGGGCAATCAAATTTTCCTTTACCCTGCCAGTGATTTAGCCGTTATCGTCAGCGAGCACTCTCCCTCACAAAACTTGTCCTCTCAGGCCGGAGTCGAGCACGCCCGAGTGATCTCTGACTGCTTCAAAACCTCCACCGTTCTTCCCTTCCGTTTCGGAACCGTCTTTGCGGACGATGACGCGCTCCGCCGCTCCATCCGCTCCAATCAGAGGCAATTCCTCACCAATATTGAACGCCTCCGCGGCAAGGCCGAGATGCACCTGAAGGTTCTCCTCGACGATTGCTGCCGCGAACAGGTCCGCCGCTATTCCGCCGAGCCCATTCCAACGGTCGGCAGAGCCTGGCTTTCCAATCTTCGCGAGAACGCCGCTCTCCAGCGCGAGCGTCAGACCAAGGCTCGCGCCGTCACCGTCCAGATGCATCGCATGTTTCTCCCGCTGGCCGAAGAAGTCAGCTGCAAGAGAATGGAATCAGGCAAGATGTTGCTGGACATTGCACATCTGATCGACTCCAACGGCATCGAGCGGTATCAAAACAAGTATTCCAGCGCCAGCGTGCTCATGAAGGACTGCCATATGCAGCTCTCCGGTCCCTGGCCGCCGTACCACTTCGTTCACCGGCTCACGCATCACAACTCACCGGCGGTCGCCGGCAACAGCGTACGGCCTTCGGCCCACCTTGCTGCCTCCGCCTGACCCACGGTCCTGCAAAAAAGAAAAGCCCCGGCGGACCCACGAACCACCGGGGCTTTCATGGAGGGCAGCAAGGGGCTCGGCATTTCTGCCGGGCCCCGCGCGCCTCTCGTCTTATAGACGCGCGAGACCCGCAGAAAGTTAATTTGAAGTTTTCCAGCTGGGCGACGTTATTCGGTGTGCCGGATCACCGGCACGGGTCGCGCGCCCCTGCTAATCTGCCCAGAGAGAGATGACCAACCTCGCCTTTCTTTTTCCAGGACAGAATTCGCAGTACGCGGGTATGGGCCGCGATCTGGCGGAGAAATTTCCCGTTGCCCGGCGCACCTTCGAAGAAGCCGACGAGGCTCTGGGATTCGCCCTTTCGAAGCTCTGCTTCGAAGGTCCCGAAGACCAGCTCAAACTCACTGAATTCCAGCAGCCTGCCATCTGCACCGTCTCCGTCGCGGCCCTGCGGGTCCTGGCGGAAAAGGGAATCACTCCCAACTGGGTCGCCGGCCACTCGCTCGGTGAGTATGCAGCCAACGTTGCCGCCGGATCGCTCGCCTTTGCCGATGCCGTGCGCACCGTGCGCAGCCGCGGCCGTTTCATGCAGGAAGCCGTCCCCGCCGGTCAGGGCGCGATGGCCGCCGTCCTCGGTCTCTCGTCAGAAGAAACCGCACGCGCCTGCGACGATGCTGCTGCCGAAACGAAGCAGGTCGTTTCCGCTGCCAACTTTAACTCCCCGGAACAAACGGTTATCTCGGGCGAAGCGCCGGCCGTTGAACGTGCTGCTGAGATCCTGAAAGAGCGCGGCGCGAAGCGCGTCGTGATGCTTCAGGTCAGTGCGCCCTTCCATTGCGCGCTCATGCAGCCGGCCCAGGACCGCCTGGCCGAGTTGTTGCACGCAGTCACATTCGCCCAGCCCGCTATCCGCGTTGCCGTCAATGTGAATGCGACCCTGGTCGGCGATCCCGCCGAACTCCGCGATGCTCTTATTCGCCAGGTCACTGGCGTCGTTCGCTGGGTCGACTCCGTGCGCCTGCTCATTTCGCTGCGTCCGTCCTTCTTCGTCGAAGTCGGACCCGGCAAAGTCCTGACCGGCCTCATGCGCCAGATCGACCGCAGCCAAAGCTGCGTCAATATCGAAGACGAGGCCAGCCTCGAGCGCGTGATCCAGGGCGCTAAGCAAAAAGCCCAGGGCTAAAGCAAAACATCCCTGGCGTATCGACGCCAGGGATGTCGGTTCCCAAACTACGCCCTATTGGCTACTCCCTGCCTCTACGGCCCCGAGTACAACTCCACTGGAGAGAATCCAATCGTCTTCGTCGCGCTGTCCACACGCAGGAAGAGCGGCTTGCCCTTGTTCCCGTTAATGTAGAGCCCGATGATCACCCCGTTCCCCGCCCGATGCGACACGAAGATCTGGTGACTCGTGATTGTGCCGTAATCGCTCGATGGCCCCCAGTCTTTCGTGAACTCCGTCATCCCGTACGGCTGGTACTGCTGCGGATGCTGCTGCCAGTTCGCATCGTTGTTCCACAGCCCATACGCCTTGTTCATGTCGCCGCTCTCAACAGCGGCCATGAACTGGTCGACCTTGTGATCCGACGGCCAGTGCCAGAACTGCCAGGGCACCTGCAAAAACCACAGAATCGTTCCGATAATCGCGACCGCCAGCACCACCACCCCGGTGATCGCAAGCACGCGCGTCTGCTGAGCCTTGCGCGCGTTAAAAGCAGGTGCATCCATCAGGGTCATCGAGCATGACTCCTTTCATCCGTCCGACCCAAACCAGACATTCGCACGTCTCCTCTTATTCTGACACCCCGGATGCATCCATGGTTCCCGGCAGAAAACAGAGAGCCCTCAGTCGACCTTCGCCCCATTGAACGCTCCCAGGCTCGCCTCTCGTTCGCCTCATCGCTCGTCTCTCACTCGCTTGGGTTGCTCGCAGTTCGCTGCCCTCACAGGCTGTACTTATTCCTGTCCTTGTCCGCCCGCCGCTCCATCCCCAGCTCGATCAGCCGGTCGATCAGCTTCGGATACGCCACGCCTGACGCCGCCCACAACCGCGGATACATACTAATCGACGTGAATCCCGGCAGCGTGTTGATCTCGTTCACATAGATGCGTCCAGTTTTCCCCGGCTCCATCAGAAAATCCACTCTTGCCAGCCCGCTGCAGTCGCATGCCCGGAACGCCGCAACCGCCATCTCCCGAACCTGCTTCGTCTGCGCCCTGTTAAGCTTCGCCGGCACGATCAGGTCCGACCCCTCGCTCAGATATTTCGCCTCGTAGTCGTAAAACTCCTTGATGGGCACGACCTCGCCCACCACCGACGCCTCCGGCGCATCGTTGCCAAGCACCGCCACCTCCAGCTCGCGCGCCTTCCCGTTCTTTCCGCCTACACCCTGCTCCACCACAATCTTCCGATCGAACTGCGCCGCGGTCTCAATCGCAGGTCCAAGCTCCTTCGCGCTATGTGCTTTCGTGATCCCCACCGACGACCCGAGGTTCGCCGGCTTCACAAACACCGGATACTTCAGGGTCGCCTCGATCTTTGCCCGCACCTTCTTCGGGCTCTTCTCCCATTCGCCGCGCAGAAACGTCACCCACTTCACCATGGGCAGCTTCGCCGAAGCGAACAGCCGCTTCATCGCGTCCTTATCCATCCCGGCCGCCGAACCCAGCACGCCCGATCCCACATACGCCATGCCCGCCAGTTCGAACAGTCCCTGGATCGTTCCATCTTCCCCAAAAGTCCCGTGCAGAACCGGAAAGATCACATCGACACTCAGCATCTGCTCCGGCCCCGCATGGGTCACTGCACCCGCGTCGCGCTCAAACGGGATCAGCGCCTCGCTCGGCACCGGAGGCACCAGCACCGATTCGCCCTTGCGCAGCACCGCCGCCGGCTGCGTCGACGCAGGATCGCCCGCACGCAGGTGTTTGCCGGACTCGTCGCCTCCCAGCAGCCGCTCCGCATGCCCCGCTGTCACCCAGCGGCCCTCTTTGGTGATGCCGATCGGCACCACCTCGTACTTTTTCCGATCGATTGCCCCCAGGACCGATGCCGCCGACAGCAGCGAAACCTCGTGCTCGCCGCTGCGCCCGCCAAAAAGAATGCCGACTCGAATCTTTTTCATGCGCCGGCTGTCATTCTAAATAAGACGCGGCCTTCGCCGCTGTCGCGCCGGCAACTC
>DASZYN010000827.1:0-1690 GCA_035545435.1 Acidobacteriaceae bacterium
CCAGCCTCGATAAAGGGATTCCAGTTGCGGAAGTAAAAGCTGCGCACGTAGCCGGCGGAGAACTCCTGGAACCGGTCGTGAATGTGGTACGAACCGAAGGAACAGCAAAAGCGCTGAACGTTCTGGGCATACTGGTAATTCAGTTCCAGAGCGCTGTGCGGCGTCAGCTGGAAGCGGTAACTGATCAGAGCGCCATAACCCGGCGTGGAGTGAAGCTGGACGCCGTTTCCGGAAGCAAAAGGCGCATTCAGCATGGAGCCGCTGGCGCTGATGTCCTGACGGCTTTCCTGCGCGAAGGCCGGCACCGCCAGCAGGAGGGACAACAAAAACACAAACTGCGATTTCTTCATTCGTCGGTCAACCTCTTCACAACACCTTCGGGAGTTTTTCGGCGTACGAGCGCGATGGAAGCCTCAGAGGCTCCCTGAAATAGCAAACACTGTGGGAATGTCCACCCGGTCATTGTACCTGCCGAGGCGAAGTTTCCACAGTCCTGCCGAGGACGTTAATGCTTGGACGCACGACGCCCCCGGAGGGGAGGCGATTCGGCGCGAAATGCGAATGGATGGCCGTGCCGGGCAACCGCGGTCTTCACCGCTTCAAGGAATGCGGCGCCGGCGTGCGAGAGCATGACTCGTTCGCGATGAACCAGCCAGAGGCGGCGGGCGATCTTCAGTTCCGGAACGGCAACCTGCACCAGCTCGCCCCGAGCCAGCTCCGGCTGGACCGTAAGACCCGGCACCAGGGCCACGCCGTTGCCGTAAGCGACGAAGCGCTTGATCGCTTCCAGACTCGGCAGCTCGACCCCCATGTTGAGGGGAGTTTGATGGCGGGCAAAGGTCTCCACCACGCGGTGGCGGAGGGGCGAGGCCACCGTGTGGGCGATGAAGTTCTCCTTGCCCAGTTCGCGCAAAGATACCTGCTTCCGCCGCGCCAGTGGATGCTTCGGGTCGACCACGAAGGTGACCGAGTCGGTGTAAACGGCAATCGCGTGCAGGCGCGCGTCGTCGGGGCGGAAGGAGAGAATGCCGAATTCGGCGGAGCGTTCGAGGAGCTGGTCGGGGATCTGACTGGCCAGGGATCGCTGCACGGTGACGCCAATGTGCGGATAGCTGGCACGGAACGCGTCCAGCACAGGCAGAAGCCAGAGGCAGGTGTATTCGTTGGCGGCGATGGTCAGGCGCCCGCGCTCGAGCGAGCGCAGCTCTTCCAGCGCCGTGATGGTCTCGCCGCGCAGGCGCAGCAGGCGTTCGGCGTAACTGCGCAGGAGCTTTCCTGAGGCCGTCAGGGTGCCGTCGCGCGAGGAACGCTCGAACAACGGCTCACCGACCTCCTCTTCGAGCTTGCGAATCGCGTGGCTGATGGCCGGCTGGGTGCGGCGCATACGAGCCGCGGCCCGGGAAAAGCCCTTTTCTTCGACGACGGCGAGGAAGGTCTCAAGCTGGTAAAGGTCCATGGGGCGGCGATCGATGCAGTGCGCGCAATGATTATGAATCAAATTTATGCAGATGCAAAGAATTACAAATTTGCTTTATGGATGGGCCTTTGCCAAACTAATTACGTACGGAGCAGCATGGACGCTGGAGCCGCGTGCGGCGGATCGCAAAGCGACTCAGCAAACGAGGCACTGTATGCCCCAGAATCAGATTTACTTCTTCGATACGACGCTGCGTGACGGCGAGCAGTCGCC
>DASZYN010000828.1:0-3678 GCA_035545435.1 Acidobacteriaceae bacterium
TTCTTCATGAAGATGCGTAGCCGCCTGCAGTTGCTCCTCCTTGCCTGCCTCCCCATTCTCGCTGCGTCTTCGGTTCACGCGCAGACCGCCATCAGCTCCACCTACGCGCGCGATCCACAGCAGCCGGTCGATCAGGACTACACCGACCACATTAAGAAGTACACGACGGAGCCGTACTTCAATTCGCCTCTCACTGACTATCTGCCGGCGTCAAAAACCGTCCCCACTCCGGCAAAAGTCCTTGGCGACGTCTCGGGAGCCCCAAAGATCCTGCCCTATGCCGAAGACGTGTACAAGTACTTCCGCCTGCTCGCCGCCAGCACGCCGCGCGTCAAGGTCTACACCATCGGCCATTCGGAAGAGGGGCGCGAGATGATCGCCGCAGCCATTGCCGACGAGTCGCTGCTGGCAAAGCAAAAAGAAAACGATGCTCGTCTCGCGAAGCTGGCCGACCCGCGCACCATTCATCTGGACGACAAGGCCGCTCAGGATCTCGTGAAGCAGTCGTTTCCCATCTACTACATCACCGGCACCATCCACTCGCCCGAAACCGGCGCGCCTACCGCTCTCATGGAGCTCGCCTACCGCCTCGCCGTCGACGATTCTCCCTACATCAAATTCATCCGCTCGCACATGATCGTGCTCATCACGCCCGTCGTTGAGGCCGATGGCCGCGATCGCATGGTGGACATCTACAAGTGGCATCTCGCCCATCCCGGCCAAAACTACCCGCGCCTCGTCTACTGGGGCCACTACGTTGCCCACGATAACAATCGCGACGCCATGGGGATGACCCTCAACCTGACCCGCAACGTGCTGAACACCTACCTGACCTGGCACGCGCAGGTCCTCCACGACCTGCACGAATCGGTCCCATTCCTCTACGACAACACCGTGGGCGACGGCCCTTACAACGCCTGGATCGATCCCATCCTCGCCGGCGAGTGGGCTGAGATCGGTTGGAATAACGTGCAGCAGATGACCGAATTCGGCATGCCCGGCGTCTTCACCCATGGCGATTTCGATACGTGGAGCCCGGGCTATCTGATGTTTCTCGCGGCCATGCACAACGGCATCAGTCGCCTCTATGAGACCTTCGGCAACGGCGGGGCCGACACCGAGAAGCGCATCCTCCAGCCAGACGAGTACGAGCGTACCTGGTACAAGCAGAATCCGCCCCTGCCGGTGGTCGAGTGGTCGCAGCGCAACAACAATAACTACGAAGAGACAGCCCTTCTGACCACAATTTCCTATTTTGCGCAGCACACCGATCAGTGGCTCGAGAACTACTACCTCAAGGCAAAGCGCAGCATTGAAAAACCAGAGTCCTCAGGCCCCGCCGCGTATGTGATTTCCGCCGATGGCCAGTCTCCGAGCCGCGTCGCAGAACTGCTGCGGGTCCTCGCGCTCCAGCATGTTGAGGTCAGCCGGCTGAATGAAGCGGTGACCGTTACAAATCCAGCGGCGAAGAAAAAAGACGAAAAGAGCGACGCCGAAAAAGGTGATAAGGACAAGTCCGAGACACCAAAGACGCTTTCCTTCCCGGCCGGAAGCTATGTCATCCGCATGGATCAGCCCTACTCGCGGATTGCGGACGCGCTGCTCGATCGTCAGTACTGGGCCCCAGACGACCCACAAAAGCATCCCTATGACGACACCGGCTGGTCATTCCCCGATCTCTTTGCTGTACCCACCACCCGCATAACGGATGCGTCGATTTTGAAGGCAAAGATGGAGTCGGTAGCGGATCCAAAGGCGGCGAGCGGCGCAGTCAGCGGAAGTGGCGATTGGGTCGCGATCGAGAATGCCGGAGACATCTCGCTGCTCGGCCTCCGCTACTCGCTCAAAGACGCCAAAATCTCGGTCGCTGACCAGGCCTTCGACGCCGGCGGCAAGCACTTCGGCGCCGGATCGCTGGTGATCGAGGGTGCGAGCGCCGATGCCGTAAAATCCGCGATTCAAAACGCCGACTTGCCCGCGGTAAGTCTGGCGTCTGCACCCTCCGTTTCCATGCACGATGCGCCGCCCCCCCGCATCGCCATGATGCACACCTGGGCCGCCACCCAAACCGAAGGCTGGTGGCGCGAGGCGCTCGACAAGTTGCACATCCCCTACGACTACATCTCCACCCAAACCGTCTCGCGCGAAGCCGATCTTCGCTCGAAGTACGACGTCATCCTTTTCGCGCCGACGGGCGGTCGAGGATCGACCCAGCAGATCGTCAATGGCATGCCCATGTGGGGCAATCCGCTGCCCTGGCAGAAGACCGATCTGACCCCGAACCTCGGCCGCATTGACTCAACCGAAGACATGCGCCCGGGTCTCGGATCGGCAGGAGTCGATCACCTGAAGGATTTCGTCGAGAAAGGCGGCCTCCTCATCGCCTCTGAGGACACCGCGCAGTTTGCCATCGACGAAGGTCTGGCGCCAGGCGTGTTCGTGAATCGCGGCGGCAACGTCAAGGTCGTCGGCAGCGTGCTCGCGGCGCAGTTTGTCGATCACAAGAGCCCCGTGGCCTGGGGCTACGGCGACCATCTCGCCGTGTACAGCGCGGACGGCATGGCTTTCACCGTCGGCAACATGACCGTGCCACGCCACATCGAGACCGAGAAGGATTATCACCGCGCAACGGGCCGCGGCGGTCCGCAGGAGTCCGACATTCCCCAGGGCCGCGCGGCTGTTGATCCCGAGCCGCTGCCTTCTCCGAAGCCCTGGGAGGCAACGCCATTGAACGAGGAAGAAGCGCGCGATAATCCGTATGTGATTCCGGAGCAATACCGCCCCGACGTGATCCTGCGCTTCGGTTCATCGAAAGGCCTGCTCCTGTCGGGCTTGCTTGAAGGCGGCGGCGCAATCGAAGAAAAACCAATCGTCGTCGACGCCCACTACGGCCAGGGCAACGTGCTCCTCTTCGCCAACAACCCGATCTATCGCGGCGAAACCATCGGAACCTATGCGCTGGTAATGAATGCAATCCTGAACTTCGATCACCTGGCCAAAGCCGCAAAGTAGATTCGGGACCGGAAAGAAGTGATGGACAAACTCGGACTCATCGCCGGCAACGGCCGCTTCCCCTTCCTCCTGCTCGATGCAGCCCGAGCGCACGGAACCGAAGTCGTCGTTGCCGCGATCAAAGAGGAGACCGACCCGGAGATGAATACGCGCGCCGCTGCCGACCATGGCGTGCGCGTGCACTGGCTGTCCCTCGGAGAGTTATCCCGGCTCATCGAGACCTTCCAGCAAGAGGGCGTCCATAAAGCTGTCATGGCCGGCCAGGTGAAACACAAGCAGATTTTCTCCAGCATCCGCCCTGACTGGCGTCTCGCAAAACTGCTGCTGAACCTGCGCACCCGCAACACTGACATGCTGCTGGGTGCGGTCGCGAAGGTGCTCGGCGATGAAGGCATCGAGCTCATCTCATCCACCACCTATCTCGAGCCGTTGCTCGCGCAACCCGGCGTGCTTACCTCCCGTGCGCCCAACGACCAGGAACAGCGCGACATCGAATATGGGCGCGAGGTCGCCCGCGGTCTGGCGGCCTGGGATCTCGGACAAACCGTCGTCATTGCCGCGCAGGCATGCGTTGCCGTGGAAGCCATGGAAGGCACCGACGCAACCGTCGAACGAGCCGGCGCCCTCATGCGCAGTCTGGGAGATCCGCCGGCCTCAACCCTCGAA
>DASZYN010000829.1:0-10041 GCA_035545435.1 Acidobacteriaceae bacterium
CGAAACAACGTTTCGATGGGGTGGCCTGAGAGCGGATCCCCAGCTTCCCACCATTCCACGCCAGAGATCCGTAGAGTACCCTTTGGGTAACTTCCAACAAGCTGCTTTGCCACCAGGAACATGATCGATGAGCTCTTTGGCGATTAGGCGCCAATCGAGATCTGGAAAAGGCTACTTGTCCGACATGGCGACGATACGGCAAGGTGGATCGCGGAATTCTGACCCGTCTGTGAGGAGTAATCCGCACACCATAGAGATACCGCTTCAGAAGTGCACAGATCAGCCGATGTTTGATCCGAGGACTAGGCTCGCGTCATTACTTCCTGGCCTAAGCGCCAGTCCAGAAGATAAGCACGACTAGAAGAATCGTTGCACCACTTGCGCAGAGGCCGGTGATCTTCAGCTTCCCGTTAGCGGAGCACGAGAGGATGAATGTAATTACCGAAACTACAGCCGCAATCATGAAGACATCCGCGAAGACACCCGCCCGGCCTGAAAAATAGTGGCCCACCGTCCACGTTCGAAAACTGGCTTCCAGTAGAGCCAAGCTTATGAGCGTGATACCCAATACCACCAACGACGCTACTGCGCCAAAAACGCCTGCAACTGAACGATGATTGATAGCGTTCCTCACCGATTGATGGCTTCTTACATGCAAATCGATAAAACACGCACTCTTGTTCCCTGCAGAATGAACGCCCGATCCAAAATTGTATATGGCGCAGAATCGCGTCTTTGCGAGCGTAGAGCTGAGCCCGCCAGTGCATCACGGGAGATTGATAGAGATAACACGGCTAGCATCCATCGATCCCGTGTCCCGTCAAGTTGTCGTAAAGCGGGCATGTCTGAAAAGTGCCACTGGTCAGTTTTCGCCAACAGCCCGAGTCCCCTCATCGAAAGCGGTTTGCGCCGCGATCAGGCTAGACACCGGACACCCCTCTCCAACTCAGAGCATTCACCCTGAGAATCAAATCAGGAAAACCATTACCTTCGTGTCCCACACCACCAGAAAATCCTTGATTAGCTCCCAAACATCCCCCATCCTGAGAGTGGAAGTGTGTATTCCAAAAAAGGACTCGCCCAGGCGAGTCCTTTTCCTTTGGACCTCAGGGTCCGCCGGCACCATCCGAGCAAACGGGACCGGCCCAGATCTTTGCCATCGTCAGCGAGCTCGCCCGCAATTCCGGCAACGCCGCTCAATCCGCCCAACCCAAGATGCCGTCAATCTTTCGAGGACAAGCGGTCGAGCCTTAAGGGCCTCGGGCAACTGCTTCGGATTGAATTACCCAGTCCCCAGGGCCCTCGACAAATTCCTGCACCTAATAGCAGCGCAAGGACTTCTGCCCGCCCATAACCTGAAAAAAAGAGCCCATGATTTCGGCCCTTACCTCGAGGCCCTCACGCTTAACGCCGCGGAATAACTGATCGGATAACACGGCAGGGGGTCTCCCCGGGGCCCCTCCAGAAAAATCAACAACTTCCCGAGGGGTCGACCCCCCTCTTTTCAAAAAAGCAAAAGCCCGGCATCGCTGCCGGGCTCCTGCTTGTTGAGTTTTTGCGCGAAGCGCGATTGCCGGGGCGGCTAGCCCTCAGCGGCCGTCTCATCCGCCGCCTTGGTCTGCGCCACAGTCCACGTCGGGTCGCCCACCTTGAACCGCGCGAACCGCCGCACCGTGATGTTCTCGCCCAGCTTGCCCACCTTGGTCGCGATCAGATCCTTAATCGTCACCGACTGTTCCTTGATGAAGGGCTGCTCCAGCAGGCAGACCTCCTCGTAGAACTTGCCCATCTTGCCCTCGACGATCTTCTCCACCACGTTTGCCGGCTTGCCCAGCGCCGCGGTTTGGGCGCGGTAGATCTCCTTCTCGCGCTCCAGGTCCTCCGGCGTCACGTCTTCCTTGCGAATGTAGCGAGGATCGGTCGCCGCGATGTGCATCGCGATGTCCTTCAGCAGCTCCTGGAAGTCGTCCGTGCGCGCAACGAAGTCCGACTCGCAGTTGACCTCGACGATCACGCCGATTTTGCCGCCGGCATGAATGTACTGGCCGACCTGCCCCTCGTTGGTGGAGCGTGAAGCCTTCTTGGCGGCCGACGCCATGCCGCGCTTGCGCAGCACAACGAACGCCTCTTCAATCTCGCCCTTGGTTTCCTGCAGCGCCTTGAGGCAGTCCCCCATCGGGGCGCCGGACTTTTCGCGAAGTTCCTTGACGAGTTTTGCGTCGATCTTTTCAGTCACCGTGGACATCCTTGTTACTCCATTCTTTCAGCTTTCAGAATTTCATGACCCGGTTACGCGACCGTCAACGCCTGCCGGATCCGCATTGCACACAAAAAGCGTGGCTCCTGCTGACGGCAGCCACGCTTTCGTAAAAACGTACGACCGTCGAACGATCTAGTACCCGCTCTCGGCGGCCTCGGCTTCGTCCAGAGCAGCAACAATCGCCGGCGCCTTGCGGATGCCGCCACCCAGCGCGGCTTCCAGATCCACCTCTTCGGTGGCCTCGCCGTCGGCGGGCGCTGCCGCGCCTTCCCCGGCCTGCTCGCCCTCTGCACCGGCCGCCTGAATATCGGCCGTCACCCCGCCCTGGTCGATGCTCTTGTCACTCATGGCGGCTACCCCTTCGGCAACCGAGTCGGCGACTTTCGACGTGAAGAGCCGGATGGCTCGCAGCGCGTCGTCGTTGCCCGGGATGACATAGTCAACCACCGTCGGATCGCAGTTCGTGTCGACCACCGCGACCACCGGGATGCCCAGCTTGCGGGCTTCCTTCACCGCGATCGCTTCGTTCGACGAATCGACCACGAAGATCGCGTCCGGCAGGCGGCGCATGTTCTTGATGCCGGCGAGGTTCGCCTGCAAGTGCTTGCGCTCGCGCTCCAGCCGGATCACTTCCTTCTTGGTGAGCAGGTTGTAGCGGCCGTCGTTGGCCATCTCATCGATTTCCTGAAGGCGCTTCACCGACTTCTGCACCGTCACCCAGTTCGTCAGCAGTCCGCCAAGCCAGCGCTGGTTGATGTAGAACATCCCGCAGCGGGTGGCTTCTTCGGCGATGGCATCCTGCGCCTGGCGTTTGGTGCCGACAAACAGAATCACCTTGCCCGAAGCGGCGAGTTCGGTCACGAACTTCGACGCCTCTTTGAACATCTTGAGGGTCTTCTGCAGATCGATGATGTAAATCCCGTTGCGCTCGCCGAAGATGTACTCCTTCATCCTCGGATCCCAGCGCTTGGTCTGATGCCCGAAGTGAACACCCGCTTCGAGCAGCTCCTTCATGGTGATAGTGGCCAAACGACCTCCTCTTTGGACTGCATTCCGGACGGTGCTGCCGGGCCGGAATTGATGCTCGCCGCAGCGAGCAGATTTGAACAGCAAACTGAGTTGTGAGTTATGAGTTCCGCAGTCGAGAGCAAAAGTCACTCACCACTCGCAACTCATAACTCGCCCGAAGCACTTAGCGCTTCGAGAACTGGAACCGCTTGCGCGCACCCTTCTGGCCGTACTTCTTGCGTTCCTTCACGCGGGCGTCGCGGGTGAGCAATCCTTCGCTCTTGAGGGTCTTGCGCAGTTCGGCATTGAACTGCAGCAGCGCGCGGGCGATGCCCATCTTCACCGCATCGGCCTGGGCGGCTACTCCGCCCCCGGAAACGGTGGTGACGACATCGAACGTCGCTGCCGTGTCGCTGACGACGAGCGATTTCTTCGCCGAGACCCGCTGCTGCTCGGTGACAAAGTAGGTGTCAAAAGCTTTGCCGTTGACCTTGAATTCGCCCGAGCCGGGCCGGAGATAAACACGCGCGATCGCCGACTTGCGACGTCCCGTGCCGTAATACTGAACCAGATCTGCCATGCTGTGTGCTCTTCCTCAATCCTTAGGCGTTGACTTCCAGCGGCTGGGGCTTCTGGGCCGCGTGCGGATGCTTCTCGTCGCGATAAACGTTCAGCTTGGCCGCCATCTTGCGGCCGAGCTTGGTCTTGGGCAGCATGCCCCTGATCGCCTCTTCCACGACCTTTTCGGGGCGGCGCTCCATCAGCCGCACAAACGATTCTTCTCGCAGCCCACCCGGAAACCCGGTGTAGCGGCGGTAGACCTTGGACTGCGCCTTGAGACCGGTCAGCCGGACTTTGCCGGCGTTGATCACGATGACGTGGTCGCCCATATCCAGAAAAGGCGTGTACTTCGGATTGCGCTTGCCACTCAGCACGCTGGCAGCCTCAGTAGCAAGGCGGCCAAGGGTTTTGCCGCTGGCGTCCACGACGTACCACTTACGGTCAATTTCGTGCGCGCTCGGTATATAAGTCGACATCTCGTTCTCTTCTCCCGGCAAAGCCGTCAATCCCAAAAATTGTCCACGCAACGCCCATCCACGGAACTGAAACTCTTCCGCGGCTTACGAATGCTGTACGCGTGAGTTGGCGCAGAATATGAGGCCCCGGTAGCCGGTCACTGCAAGCTTTTCCGGATCGACCATTCCCGGTCTGCGGCGCAAACGCACAGACGCGGAAACGCACACTGCGCAAGGACTTCAGGATACGGTAATCCCGGGATAGAGTCAATCCACAGGCAATGGCTGCCGGCAGGCCGCCGGCTGGCGCTCAGAACAGAATACGCACTTCCGTGATCAGGTTGTGGTTGTAGCAGTAGAAGCGCGACGTGGCGATCTGCATCCCGCCATCGAGAACGGCAATCGGATGCCTCGGACCCCACCCGTTCCTCTTCATAATCAGGAACGCCGCTGGCGTGATGAAGTTCTGGGTCTTCCCATCGTTAGCCCCGCCCAGCAGGAATGCGGCGTTGTTTTCGATGTCCAGCCAGGTCCGGGAGCTCACGTGGAACTGTCCGGCTATATTCCACTCGACGGCCCGCCCCTGCTCTTCGATCCTGCCGGTCGGCAGCACGCCTCCCAGGGTGGACTGCACGGCGAAGGGCCCGAAGGCTTTGCCCGCAGCCAGTTTCGTGATGTTGTAGCTCGTCAGTATCCCCTTTTGGCTGGCCCCGGGCGCAAATCCGTGCTCCACCATCGCCGAGACAGCGAAGTTTCCATGGCTCGCATTGCCGGACGCAATGCGAAACTTCACCTGCGTGGACGCATTGCCCCATCCATCCGGCAACTCGGCGCTGTGGTTCCGGAAAAACGAGGGCGGATTGAAATCGAACTGGAACCTCGTCCCTGCGATTACCCCGACCCCGTGATTGTTGCCGTAGCTGACGATCCGGGCTCCTGGCGCGTTCGCGTTTGAAACCGACAGGCGCACGCCCTGCATCAGGCGCGGATCCGATTCAATGAGCGGGGCAATCCACGCAGGCTGCAACCCGGCCATTGCGACCTTGCGGCTTTCAAAATGCTCCCAGAATGCCTGCTGGGCACAGGCCGGCTGGACCGGCGAACAGAAGGCGGCGCTACCGAGGAGGGCTGCAATCAGAGATTTCTTCACGACTTGGTGCCAGGATAGCTGCAGAGTGGCAGCAGGGTCAGTGATTTACGCCACACAGCTGGGTAGCTGAAAATGAACGGGGAGAATCCGAATGAAGCGATGGTTTTGCGCCGCGCTACTGCCGCTTACCTTGAGTCTGCTTTCTGTCAGGGCTCAGAGCACCGACCATGATCGGCTCGTGGGCGCATGGAAGCTGCTGGCGCTGGAGCAGCCCGGCCCCGATGGAAAGGTCAATACAAGGACGTGTTGCGGGATGTTCGTGTTTACCAGGGATGGCCATCTGTCCGTCCAGGTCATGGAAGGCGACGCAAAAGCGAACGCCGCACCCGCAGGACCGCAACAGTACTCTCAGGGTGGATACGAAGCGTCCTACGGGAGCTACGTGGTGGACGAAAAGAACCACATCTTCACCTTCCACGTCGATGGCGCCCTGGTGAAGACTCTGATCGGGAAGGACCTGCCGCGACGGTACACGTTCGAGGGAGATCGCCTGATTGTCCAATCAACCGAGCCCGATGAGCATTGGCGCGTCGTTTGGATCCGTTACTAGACGCAGATCGGATCCAATGCCGGTACAACCCAAAGGTGTGCTCCCGGGTTCCTACCGGCGGCGCGGGGTTGTCGCCAGGGGTCCGGCGGCGTCAAACTAGAGAAAGCACCAACCGGCACAAAGGAAGACGATGCGGGACACCATCATGTCAGTCGCGGAGCAAAAAGAGCCCTTCGGGAAGCCCGCGGCGGGGTCTGTCTTTCTGCATGTGGGATTCGTCGGCCTGATCGCGATTATGATCTTCGCCAACGACAAGTTCCATGGCAACCAGTGGGGCGTGAACGGCCCGCAGGGAACCATCCAGGCCAACCTGGTCAACTCTGCCCCCTCCATCCCCCTGCCGTCGATTACACCGCCGACCCCCAATGTGCTGGCCACGCAGACTCCCAGTCCAGCGCCGGCTCCGCCCAGCAAAGAGGTCATTCCCATCACGCCGCCGGATGCGATTCCCCTGGCCGCGCATAAGCCGAAGCTGAGGCCTGCAGAGAAACCGCAACCCGCTTCGCCGCAGCACGCCCAGCCCACCCCCGCGCAGAATCGTGCCCAATATGGCGAGGCCGCATCCACGAATATGGCGCACGCGATGAGCAATGCCGAGGCGCGCAACAACGCCCCCGTTCAGGTCCAGGGCGGCGATTTTGCTGCGCGGTTCCCATGGTATGTGGACAAGATCACGCGCCTGGTCAGCCAGAACTGGTACACCTACCAGATCGATTCGAGCACCCGCTATGGCAGCCAGGTTTCAATCACGTTCACCATCCACCGGGACGGCAGCGTCGATTTCTCCAGCATCAATCTGCCCCAGCCCAGTCCTTCGCCTTCCCTCAACAAGACTGCGCGCGAAGCCGTGCAAAGAGTGGGCAGCTTCGGCCCGTTACCTGATCAGTACACAGGGAAAAGCGTTTCCGTAGAGTACACTTTTACCTACGATCAGCCGGCGAAATGACCGCGCGCCGATCGTCTTCGGATGTGCCGAGTTACCGATTTCCCATACCGGCAGCGCCATCCTTCCACGGCCGTTCCGCTTCCCATGGGACGAAGACGGAAGCCCCCGATGCGGAGCCGGCAGGCCGTCATCAATCCTATGGAAACGGAAGAAGCATGATCGATCTCTCCCCCCGGAATTCTGTTGTTCTTCGCACTCTCCTTCTGCTTGCGCTCACCGCGCTCCCCTTTTCCGGAGCTGTAGCCCAGGACTGGGTACGGACCGGTACCAATCTCGGCGTGTCGAAAATTCGCATCGCCGCCGCGGATTTCAAGGCCGCCTCCGCCGATCCGCAGACCGGCGGACTGAAATCGGCCTTCGACCAGACTCTCTATAACGACCTCCGCTACGCCGGTATTTTCGATGTGGTCTCGAAGAGCATGATTCCGACCGCCACCCCCGGCTCGCCCCAGGAGATCAACATGACCGAGTGGTCGGGCGCGCCTGCCAGTGCCGGTTATGTCGCGTTTGGCGCGCTGAATGTCAGTGGCGGCCACTTAACCGTCCAGGGCTACCTCTACAACACTGCGCAGGGCCAGCAGAATCCCCAGGTGCTGGGCAAGCAGTATGGTGGCGAGTCCAACGCCGAATCCGCCCGCCAAATCGCGCACCGTTTCGCCGACGAGATCATTCAACAACTGGGCGGGATTCCCGGCATCGCCGAGACAAAGATCTACTACGTCTCGAACCGATCGGGCAACAAAGAGATCTGGATGATGGATTACGACGGCATGAACGAGCGCCAGCTGACCCACTTAGGCACGGTCTCGCTCTCGCCGCACGTCTCTCCCGACAATTCTCGTGTGGCTTTCAGCTCGCTGGGCAAGAACGGCTGGTCGATCCGGATGTACTCGATCGATCTCGGACGCCTGATGGCTTTCCCCGCCGCGGGTGGAACAACCCTCTCCCCAGCCTGGTCAAGCGATGGCTCGAAGCTGGCGTTCTCCTCCGATCGCTCCGGCGATCCCGAGATTTATGTCAGCGATCCCTCCGGCAACGGCGCGCGCCGGCTGACTGCGTTTCACGGGCCCGATGTCTCGCCGGTCTGGAATCCCAAAACCAATGCGCAGATTGCCTGGGTCAGCGGTCGTACCCGGCTGCCGCAGATCTACATCATGGATTCCGACGGCGCCAACATCACGCGCATGACCGATGGCGGATACGCGACCTCGCCCTCGTGGTCCCCCAGCGGGCAGTTTCTCGCCTTTGCCTGGAATCGGAGCTATGGTCCTGGTGCTCCCGGCGGCGAGGACATCTATGTGATGGACATCGCCAGCAAGCGCTGGACCCAGCTCACGCATGAAGCCGGCGCGAATGACTTTCCGTCGTGGTCCCCCGACAGCCGGCACATTGTTTTCCAGCGCGAACAGAACGGGCACTCTGAGATCTGGATGATGCTGGCTGACGGCACCGACCAGCAGCAGTTAACCCACGGTGGCGGGAGCAACACAATGCCCAATTGGAGCTGGAAATGACCACCTGATGAAAAGCTTGCAGCCGGGAGTTGTTGCCGGTCGTTGTCATTCTTTTGCCCTGGATAACCCTCAAAACGCTCCCTGAAGGAGGAGAGACAAGTGAAATACTCCAATCGCACGTCCCTGGTTATGGCCGCGACTCTGGCGGCAATGCTGACGGTTGCCGGATGCCACAAGAAGAAGCCCGCGCCTCCGCCGCCGCCCCCACCGCCGGCCACAGCTCCGCAGCCGATGGCCACCATTACGGCCGAACCCAGCTCCATTACGCCGGGCGGGAGCGCCACGCTGACGTGGAAGACCACGGACGCGACGAACGTGTCGATTGTGGGCCTGGGCACCGTGGCGACCTCCGGCACCCAGACCGTTAACCCGACGCAGACCACCAGCTATCACCTGGTCGCACAGGGCGACGGCGGAACCGCCGACGCCACAGCAACGGTCACGGTGACCGAAGCGGCGCCTCCGCCCGCTCCGATCACCGAAACGGGCATCGATGAGAACGCGTTTGAAGCCGCGGTGAAGCCGGTGTTCTACGACTACGACAGCTACGATGTTCGTCCGGACGCGCAGTCGATCATCTCGGCCGATGCTAACTTCCTCAACCAGCATCCGAACCTGAAAGTGGTTGTAGGCGGATACTGCGACGAGCGCGGATCCACCGAGTACAACCTCGCGCTGGGCGAGAATCGCGCCAACGCGGCCAAGCAGGCGCTGGTCAGTGCGGGCGTTAGCCCCGACCGCCTGCGCACCGTGAGCTACGGCAAGGAAAAGCAGTTCTGCTCCGACCACAGCGAAGCATGCTGGCAGCAGAACCGCCGCGCCCAGTTCACGCTGGACCAGTAAATACAGGGTACGAAGCAAAGGGCTCAGGGCACAGCGAGAGGTTTCTCGTTGTGCAGCTGGGCCTTTTGCTTTTGCCTGCCCGACGGATCAGGACGAGAAAACTCTGGTAACGAGCTGAGCTCTGAGACCTGAGCTGTGCTCTGACACCGCAACTAATTAATAATGAAGGGGAGCGCTTCCTGCGCTCCGCGGGGATTCTTATGCGCAAGTTTGTCGTTCCGTTCTCAGTCGTTTTCCTCTTCGTACTTTTCAGCGCGGCTCCCCCAGCCCACGCCGTCAACAAGGAAATGGTCCAGCTGCAAACGCAGGTACAGCAGCTCCAGGATGCGGTGCAGCACCTGCAGGAAACCCAGGATCAGCAGCTCAGCGTCATGCAGCACATCATCCAGACGATCAATGACAACGTCTCGAGGATGAGCTCCACCGTGAACACGCTGCAGCAGCAGGTGCAGGCGCAGAATGAATCGGGCGGCGGAAAAATCGAGCAGGTCTCCGGACAGATGCAGGGCATCAACGACTCGATCGACGCGCTGCGCACGCGCATCGACAAGCTCAGCGCTGAGGTGCAGTCCGTCCAGTCGCAGCTTTCGAACATCACCACCCAGGCGGCCGTACAACAGCAGGGCGGTCAGCCAGGCCAGCCTGGAGCAGACCAGAACGGTCAGCCGGGACAGCCGCAGGCGCAGCAGCAGCCGCAGGCCCCGCCCGTCAGCGAGCTCTACCAGGGCGCGCTGCGCGACTATAACTCGGCGCG
>DASZYN010000830.1:0-2786 GCA_035545435.1 Acidobacteriaceae bacterium
TCTTTGCCGATCTGCCTGGCTACGGATACGCGAAGATTTCCAAATCCATCTCGGCGGACTGGCCTAAATTCATCGACCCCTATCTGCGCGAACGGCCCACGCTCTCTCTGTGTGTCTGCCTCGTCGACAGCACGATCCCCCCGAAAGCCAGCGACGCGCAGCTCTTTGAATTTCTTGAGAACGCAGGCCGCAACTACCTGATCGTGGGCACTAAAGCAGATCGCCTCTCAGGAAACGGCCGCGCCAAAGCACTCGCCGCTCTGCGCCAGGCCTTTGGAGACGTTCCTTTGCTCTTTTGTTCCGCGAAAACCGGCGCCGGCGTCCGCGAGCTCTGGGCCTCGATTCGGGAATCCGTCCAGTCGTGACCGGTCGAGCGTCCGCGTCCTGGTGTGGTGTTTCTGAACTTCCTTTATCTTGTCATCCCGACCCTGAGCGTAGCGAAGGGGAAGCGGAGGGACCTGCTTCTCTTCCGCATAAAGAAATTTTGGAAACACCACACTAGGTCGCCACCCGCAGCCGATCCAAAAGCTGCTCGGGATGAACCGGCTTCAGCAGAATCTCGAACTCATGCCCGCGGACGCGCGCATCGCGCAACAGATCGGCAGTGGCGGCCTGGCCTGACAGCAGCACCACCCGGCATCCCGGCATCATCCCGCAAATCTGGATGGCTGCCTCGATTCCGCTCATCCCCGGCATGACGACGTCAGCCAGAAAGATGTTGGGATTGAACACCCGCGCCGTCTCCACCGCTTTCACGCCGTTGTAGACCGTAGCGGCTTCGAAGCCGTTCTGATTCAGGATCATTCCAAGGGTGTCGGCGATGATCCGTTCGTCATCGGCGATGAGCACTCTGGGCCTGACCTCCTCGGCGCTGGAGAGAGATTCCATTCGACCCCTTGCACGGTCAAAGACGTTGAAATTTACTGAGAACTGGGATTGTGTGCTGCGAGTATATCCCTGCTCAATCCGGCCGGTCTCCAAATTTTCTTCATGGAATGCGTGATCTGCATCTGGCGATATTCCACCGCCTCCGCTCATCCCAGTCCCTCCTGTCGTTCGCAATGCCGATCATCAACCCCCTCTTTGACTTGCGCTGTCGAACGATTTATAAGGAGGAATCCGGACGCCCCCCGTTCGGATCCGCTGCGAAAGGCCCTGCGGGAGTCGTCCCGCCGTCGCGTTCGCGATCGATTTCCACCAGTGCAATGGGATGTTCGGGAAGGCGGTGAAAATCCGCCACTGCCCCGCAACTGTAAGCGCGTGTTCCTGCGTCTTTGTCACGATGATGCAGAACGGCCAGGCCAGAGCGCCACTGAAGTGAAAGCTTCGGGAAGGCGGCCAGGCTTCGTTCTTCCGGGGTCCTTGCCGGAAAATGCCGCGCGAGTCAGGAGACCGGTCCTGCTTGCCGAGCTTGTTGCTGTCCACAGGCTCACTCACCGCGTTCCCGCGGGGGAACGGAGGAGACCATGACTCTTTGCGCACGGCCCATGGGCCGTTTCCTGACCCATCTTCGACTTCGCCTTTTTGCGCTCGCGCTCTTGTGCGCCGTGCCGCCGGGCCTTCACGCCGTCAGCGTCCACGGAACCATCACCGATCCGCTCGGCTACCCCATCGCCAACGCCACCGTTGCCCTGGTGCAGAACGGCCAGGTGCTGCTCAGCGCCCGCACCGGCCGCGACGGCGGCTACGCCATCGTCAGTCCCGGCTCCGGCCGCTTTTACGTGCTCGCCTCCGGCGTCTCGTTCCGTCAGCTGCAAACGCAAAGCTTCTACGGCGGCCGCTTCGACAATGTCGAGCAGAACGTCATCCTCGAGCCGGAAACCGTTCGCCAGTCCGTCGTCGTCACGGCCAGCGGCTCTCCGCAACCCGAAGCCCAGGTCAGCGCCTCCGTCTCCAGTCTCGGCGTCGAAGATCTCATGAATCACGCCGACGTCGTCAACCCCCTGCGCCAGATCCCCGGCCTCAACGTGGTGCAGCAAGGCCAGCGCGGCGGCGTCACTTCGGTTTTCATCCGCGGCGGCTCCTCGACCGCAAGCCGTGTCGTGATGGATGGCGTGCCCCTCGAAGACATCGGCGGCCGTTTTGACTTCGGTACCGTCGCCACGCTGGGCGTCCAGGACGTTGAGGTCTATCGCGGCCCCAATACCGTGCTTTACGGATCTGATGCAGCCGCCGGTGTCATCGCGCTCACCACGCCGCGCGGCAGCACCTCGTTCCCGTCTTTTCTTTACGAAGGCGACGCCGGCAGCTTCGGCACCTACCGCAATCAGGCGCAGCTCGCCGGCATGATGCGCAAGCTTGACTACTACGTCGGCGCCTCCAGCCTCTACACACAGAACTCCATTCCGAACGACCAGTACCACAACGGCACCGCCGTCTCGAACCTCGGCTGGAGCTGGTCGGCCAAAACCCAGGTCCGCGTCACTATGCGCGGAAGCAACTCCGCCACCGGTCTGCCCGGCGGCAACGGCGGCTACTCGTTCTACGGCCTCGCCAACGACGGCAAACAGAGCGATCAGGATGTCTACGGCACCGGCACCATCGCCCACGCGTTCCGCGACAACTGGCACGCCACCGTTCGCTACGGCCTCGTCCGCAAGCGCGAAGAATCCGGCGAGTGGTACCCCGCTGGCAATCTGCTCACCACCGCGGATCTCGGAGCAGGGAACTACTACGGCAACGACGTCACCGTGAAGGGCGCCAACGGAACCGCTTCATCCGGCCAGGCCCTGCTCAACTACGGCCCCATCTTCGGCTCCGTCTACCCCTACAAGGTCTACGTCGCC
>DASZYN010000831.1:0-7215 GCA_035545435.1 Acidobacteriaceae bacterium
CACTAAGCGCGCCTTCGACTTCGGCCACGCTGCGCATAGGTTCGTCCTCGGTGAAGGTGAAGACATCGTGCCCGTGGATGCTGACGACTGGCGCACCAAAGCCGCGAAGGAGCAAGCCGAGTCCGCACGCGCCGAGGGGAAAGTGCCGCTGCTGCGTGCTGAGTTCGACAGGGCGCTCGCTATGGCTAACGCGCTGCAGGACAACCCCGACGCCGCGGCGCTGTTTAAGTCTGGCCGCGCCGAACACGCTATGTATGCCACCGACACTAAAACAGGGGTACGCTTACGGGGCAGGGCTGATTGGCTCACTGAGACCAACGGCCAGTTGGTCATCGTGGACTATAAAACGGCAGCGAGTGCGGACCCCGACACATTTGAACGCGCGTCCACGAAATACAAGTACTACCTCCAAGCGGCCTGGTACCGCGAGCTCGTTATTGCCTGCGGGCTCAGTGACGATCCTGACTTTGTGCTTGTGGCACAAGAGAAGCAGCCGCCGTACTTGTCGTCGGTGATGCGTTTCGATGACATCGCCATCGCCGAAGGTCGCGCGCTTAAACGCCAAGCTGTCACAACCTACGCGCGATGCCTACAGACCGGCGAATGGCCCGGATACCCAAGCGGCACACAGATTATCTCCGTCTCGCCGTGGGCCTATTCAGAGGATGACATCGAAATGAAGGCGGTCTGACGTTGACTGTCTACTACACCGACGACCAAGTCACGCTGCACCACGGCGACGCGCTCGAGGTCGCCCGCGAACTACCTAACGCTGCAGCGGATTGCATCGTCACCAGCCCGCCCTATTTCGGTTTGCGGGATTATGGGACATCTGGCCAGTACGGGCTGGAATCCTCGCCGGCCGAGTACGTCGAGACGATGCGTGGACTGTTCACCGAGCTGCGACGGGTGCTGGCTGATGACGGCACGTTGTGGCTCAATATCGGCGACAGCTACGTTGCCGGCGCAAGCATGACCGGAACCAAGTCAATGCGGCAGCGGCTCAACGGTTCACATCTACGCAACGACACCATTAGTCGCGGCACTTCGGATCTACCGCCCAAGAACCTCCTCGGCATCCCCTGGCGCGTCGCATTCGCCCTGCAAGACGACGGCTGGATTCTGCGCAACGCCATTATTTGGCACAAACCCAACGCCATGCCGGAAAGCGTCACCGACCGGCTCAGCGGCCGGTACGAGCATGTGTTCCTGTTCAGCAAGTCGCGGCGGTACTGGTTCGATTTGGATGCGATACGGGAACCGCATGGGCTGCGGGAACTATCGGAAGGTGGCCGCAACCCCGGCGATGTCTGGACGCTCCCCACGCAACCTTTCAGCGCCGCGCACTTCGCCGTCTACCCCATCCAACTCCCGCAACGCTGCATCCTCGCCGGCTGCAAACTGCGGCGCTGCCAGGAATGCGGGCACGCGCCAGAGCCGATCATCGAGAGAAATCTCCGCCAACGTGATTTACGCCCGGACCCGGAGGGGGAGGCCAAGGGGGTCCCCCCCGACGAGGTAATCCCACTGAAGAACAAGCGGGCACCATCCGGCACATACACCGACTGCGGGCACAACGCATACCGCGCTGGAACCGTCCTCGACCCCTTCTCGGGCAGCGGCACAACCGGACTCGCAGCGCAACGCACCGGGCGCAAATACATCGGCATCGACCTGAATGTCGACTACCTCGAGCTGTCGCTGAAGACCCGGTTAACCAACTCAACGCTTAACTTCGAGGAGCCTGCCTAATGGACATTTCAGCAACAACCGTGCCCGACAGCACGCAAGTCAACGCCGAGGACTTCCTCGCCAGCCCGCGCACAGTAACCATCACCGGCGTCAGCAAGGGAACCGCCGAGCAGCCCGTGAACATCGACCTGGCCGAGTTCCCTGGCCGCGCATTCCGCCCCTGTAAATCAATGAGGCGCGTCCTTATTGCTGCCTGGGGCAGTGACGCTGACGCCTACATCGGTCGGCGAATGACCTTGTTCTGCGACCCGTCAATCCGGTTCGGATCCCAAGTCGTGGGCGGCATTCGCATCAGCCATCTCTCGCACATCGACCACAAGCTCACCCTGGCGCTGACGACGACAAGAGGTAAGAGAGCGCCGTTTGTTGTCGAGCCACTGGCTGATGCGCCACCACCCATCAGCGACGAGGACGCAGCCGACTTCGCACGCTGCATCGCCGAATCGTCCACCGTTGCGGAACTGGATTCGGTCGCCACTGCGCTCAAAAGTTGCGACCTGGGGACACATCGAAAGCGGCTGCAGAGTGCCTGGGCTGAGCGCAAGGCGGCGCTTGAAACGGAGGCCGCGAAGTGAATGCGAACAGCCTCGCGAATCTATCAGTCGCGAATCAGAAGCGGACCAAGGAAGGGTCGCCGCGCATTGTCTGGCTAGCCCAACTCGCGCTAGACCATCCCGAGCGTTTAACCCCCGCTGAGCACCGCGCCGCCAAGGCGCGCGTTGACCATCCTGAGCTAAACCTGTCACAAATCGCGGAAGTCCTGGGCACCTCCAAGAGCTCCCTTTGGTCACGCCTACGGACTGCGATCCGAAAGGTTAATGCCGGCGGTACTTGGTGCGGCAGCTGCCAGTCCCGCATCCCACTGAGCCACAATCGCTGCCCGCGGTGCCGCGCATGAGCATCTTCGACGACCTCGCACGCCGCAACAGCCCCGCAGTCAAGGCTGCTTTGCGCGAAAAATGCCCCGTTTGTAAGGCGATTCCGGGCGAAGATTGCACCAATTTACCTATTAATGGATTTCCACTTCAAAATCGGCTAGTTCACTATGCGAGGGCTACAGGCTAATGGCTAATGCAGCCGCACTTATCCGCGAATCACTCTGGAAAGACAAAGACTTCCGCCAGCTCCCACGCCTGGCGCAATGCATGTATCTGCAGTTGCTGTCACAAAAGGACCTCGACTGCTCGGGTGTGCTGACCCTTCACCTCGAGCTACTCGCCAAGGGCTGCAATGAGATGACCGTAGAGGACATCCTGGCCGACCTCAAAACCCTCGAGGAAGCCCGCTACGTCTTCGTCGACATTGACACCGACGAACTACTCATCCGCTCGTATGTGCGGTTGGTCAGTGTTAAGTCTCCGAACGCCTGGAAGTCGGTTCTCAAGTCCGCACGGCTAGTGGAATCAGAGAAAATCCGCCGTGAGTTGGCCGCCGAGCTGCGTCGGCTGAACCGCAAGGATGCCATCGACCTAGCAAACGAAATAGACCCTGGTCCGAACCCCTCTGAACCCCATTCCAAACCCATTCCAAACCCATCCGAAGGGGATAACCCATCCGAAAGGGGTTCGGAACCCCCCAGTTCAGTACTAGTAGTAGGTCATCTCACCTCTAGTAGTTCTCAGGTAGGGGAGGCCCCCCCAATTTGTCCAAAGCATCCAGAGAACTCAGACGCGCCCTGCCCCGCCTGTAAGCGTCGACGGCTCTGGGAAACAACTCAACGCGAACGCCAAGAGCGCGACGAGCTCGAGCAGCGACGGCGTCTACGCGAAATCCGTGACAACTGCCCGGACTGCAACGGGACCAATCTGATTGACCTCGGCGACGAGGTTCGTAAATGCGACCACTCCAAAGTTCGCAATGCGTGAGGGAGCCTGACGATGCTGCCTAACTGGACCGGGACCCGCGCTCGCGCTGACGCGCTGCGCGTCCCATGCCGCTACTGCGGCGCCCAAGTCGGCGAGCCCTGCGTCACCAAAGACCTCGACCCGCGGCCCCTCGAAGCCTTCCCCGCACATGTCGTGCGGACCAACGATGCACAGAAAGCAACCGAAGTATGACCGCCCCAGACCTCGAATCCATCGCCGGCCTCGACTGGACCGAATACGCCTGCAACTGCCCATGCCATCCGCAGGGCTGCGACAACCGCGCCACGCACGTCGTCTCGATTCACGCGCTGCACCGCTGCAACGAGCCCGGGCTGACGTTCGGCGACCGCGTGGAGTTCCGCTGCGTCGAATGCCTGTTGCGGTTACAGGCCGAGGTTCACTTCCGGCTCGAGGAAGTCAACCGCTGGGGTGTCGGCGAGTGCGGCTCGTGTGGGGCGCCGATGACGCGGATGACGGATTTGGTGCGCGATTGGAGCCCGTTGGCATGAGGGACACCAGAACGCCACAAAAGTCTCTCTATGGCGTCACCCAGACCCAGCAATCGCTATCCCTGATTCAGTGCAGCGGGTGCCAGAACGGTTGGACGGGCATGAGCGCCTGTCACTGCAGCGGATGCCACCGCACCTTTACCGGCATCACGGCGTTCGACATCCACCGAACTGGCGGCCGATGCAACGAGCCGGCCGAGCTACTCACCGATAAAGGCGAGCCGCGCCTAGTGGCGGTCGACAAGCTGTATTGGTCAGGCTGGGGACTCCCAGGCGAACGGCCGGCAGGGGACCTCACATGGACCCCATAGGCGCACTGAGGGCCATCGCCAACCGCGAAACCTGGCAGGAACGCGCGTTGTGTTCGCAAACCGACCCCGAGTTGTTCTTTCCCGGCAAGGGCCAGAGCCCACGCCACGCGAAGACCATCTGCCGCCAGTGCGACGTCCGTCTAGAGTGCCTCGACTACGCCCTGCGCAACAACGAACGCTTCGGCGTTTGGGGCGGCACCACAGACTACGAACGCAGCCGGCGCAACGGTGGAATGCCCAAGCCGACGCGACGCCCACCCGACGAGTGCGTCAACGGGCACAAACTCGAGAACCCAGACACCGACAGCTCGCACAACTGCCGGCAATGCGCGAGGGAGAAATACGAGCGTTATATGGCGCGGGTGCGTGCGGGATTGGTTGAAGGGCGACGACCTAGGGATGGTGTGGCGTGAAGGCAATGCGCATCGACCAGAATTATTTCCGAATCACAGATGGCGAGAAATGGTGGTCGGCGAGCGCGCTCACGAGCGGCTGGTTAATTGTTAACCGTGTGGGGCGCGTGATAAAGCAGCGTGGGGATCTAGGTAGGCGCATTATTGCTGCGATTGAAGAAGTCTCATGAGCGGAACCCAATGCCAACGCTGCGCCCGCAAAACCCAGCTATTCCTCTGCCAAGCGTGCGCCACAGACCTCAAGGACCTCCTCGACAACATGGTCTCGCGCACCGCAACCAACCTCATCACAGGCGAGTCACGTCCCGCGGCCGGCTGGATTGAACTGCTTGAGGACCACGCACACGGGCAGACGCGGCTGGGTGAGTCTGCGCGCAGGTCCACCGAACGCAATACGCCGTTGCCCGTGCATCTCGGGGCGTCGCAGTTGTTGGAGAATGTGAGGAACATGTTGTCAACGTGGGTGAGGCATTTGTGTGAGTCGAGAGGGATTGAGGTGCCGGAATGAAACTACTGCCCATGATTGACAAACGTCGCCGCGTGCGGCTCTGGGATAAAGACTGGCAATGTACCCACGATTTACGCATCCAGCCTGACGAAACGCCGTTCGGTGTTGTCTCGGAGATTATGCGCGAACAACTACTCGTTGAGGTTCGCGCCACCGTCGATGATGAACATGGGGACCGGGTAGCGGCCATCTTCTACCGCGACTCAGACGGAGCAGTGCAGTTCGTCAGCTATGACGAAATACGCAAACTATTCGAATGGCCCAAGCCATGAACACCATCGCCATGGCCGCCTGGCTCTCTCGCAACATCCCTGCCATTGCCTGTGACGAGGCGTCCGGCGAGCTCTTTCGTGACGTGCAGAACGCTGTGGAGGCGATTGAGCGGATGATTAACCGGCCGATACCAGACCGCGTGCTAGGCCCATGTCCAACACTGGTTGCCCATCACCAGGAATGCGCAACGCAGCTCACCGCGCCACGTCATGCCACTGAAATCGTGTGCCCGGCTTGCGACCAGACGCACAGTACTGAGCAGTTGACAGAGCGGCTGTTTCGGCAGATGGAATACCGCACGTTCACCATCCGCGAGTTGCTGGATGTGGTGCTGCCACGCTTGGAGGAATGGGTGCCTCGCTCAACGCTGTACTTCTGGGTGGCTAAGAAGAAACTCACCTCGAGCTCGTCGAACGCCGAGGGTGAGCCGCTGTATTTGCTGTCGGATGTGCGGAAGCTGCGGAGTGCGCAGCCGAGGACGAGACAGACAAGTTGAATGACAACGGTGTGATTATGGTTTAGATTGGACAGCATCCTCCCCTAGCACAACTGTGTCTAGGGGATTTTTCATGCCTTGAAGTGAGGCGACATGTCCGCGCCAGCACACCCTGTCTCCGCGCAGCTCGTAACCGACTTGAGCAGCACGTTAGCGCGGTTACGCATGGCCCGCATGGTTGGTGACGAGCCTGAAGCCAGGGTTGCCCAACGCCGGCTCGATTGGTTGTGTGACAAACTACCGAGGAGTAAATCGTGTTAGTTCTCGGCCTGGTGCTGTTCCTCGTCGGATACTTCTGCGCCATCGGCATCCTTGAGACAATCGGCATCATCTTGCTTGTCATCGGTGCGGTGTTGTTCATGGTCGGTGCCGTCGGGCATCCCATTGGCGGGCGCAGGTATTGGTACTGATGATTGACGACCGCTGGGAAACCTGGGGTATCGCCGCCCGCTGGGATGCACAGCACGGCTGGCACGACCCGGTCAATGACATCGGATTCCCTGAGCATCTACTGAAGGATATGGACGATGCCACGGCCTAAAGCCACACCAGAGCCAGCGACTGCCGAACCCGTACCACCTGGACCTCACCAGCTCGAGGTGCGTGTCGACGGCAAAATCAAGTTCCTGCAGCGCGTCCACAGTTATCACATCGACCAGCAACCACACCAAGCGGTGATCACCGGCGCGCTGCGGCCAACTATTAAGGTACCCCGTGACAGTGAATGAGCTGACCTACTTCACTGTCGAGGGCCACTGGTACGACGTCGAAGCCCCCGATACCAGCGGCAGCACCAACGCACTGCAATTCCTGGTTATCAGCGCATTCGTCACTTTCACGCCGCGGCTCGAGCCCGGATTTAGCCTGTTCATTCCGAACCTGGATCTACAAGCCCAGCTCGTCGCGCCTAGCTCACTTGCTGTAGCTCCATCAACAACTGGTGGCACATTAGCGGCCGGCGCAACCTACTGGGTGGTCACCGCAACAACGGCCAATGGTGAGACGACCGTATCCAACGAAGTGACAGCCACACTCACGGGCAGCACATCGTCGGCAGTCCTGTCATGGTCCGCTGTTGTCGGCGCGAC
>DASZYN010000832.1:0-1970 GCA_035545435.1 Acidobacteriaceae bacterium
CATTATCGGGTGGCTGCGCTGCCGTGGATTGCGAAGGCGGCGCTTCCGCAAATCCGGTGGCAGGATGGACGAACGATCGTCAGCATGCCCAATGGACATCTGGTGGGGAAGGTGGGCAGCTACGGCGACGAACTGACGGCGTACCTGCGATTCGATTATCTGAAAGGAATCGAGAGCATTGGCGGGTCGCGGCTTTTTCTGGTGACCACGGAAGAAGAGGGAGGGCCGCGTTACACGCTGTGGGTGGAGATGCCCAACGATGTTCTGGAGGCGTCCGAGACGCTCGCCGGGCTGGTGATTGCGCGGCACATCGACAGGTTCGAGCTGGAATCGCCCCCGGATGTGGAGATGGCAGCATGGGAGAAGCAAACGAAGCTCTTCGATGCGGCATACCAGGACCCGGTGCGGGAGAAGCTGTTGCAGCTGCCGCGGGGAGCGCTGACGTCGGCGGTGGCGAGCTTCATCCTGTTCAAGGTGCGAACCGACCGGCGGATCCGGGAAAGGCTGGAGCCGGCAGCGGGCAAGGAGCTGTCGATCGACGATGCGAGGAATTTCGCCGCCGATATGATTGCCGTCGCCGATTTCTACGAGATCCCGCTGGACATGCTGCTGGGCATTGGGGCGATGGAGAACAACTACCTGGATATCCGCGGGGATCTGCAGCATGCGGTGTGGAAGAGGCATGCGCAACGCGGGGATATTGTTCTGCGGCGGAGGCGGCGGCGTGTGCTGGTGAGCAACTACTCCCTTGGTCCCTGGCAGATCACGCGAGAGACGCTCCGTTACGCGCACCGGCTGTATTTGCGGGACAAGCGCGACTACAGCCGGTTGCCGGAGCGGCTGCGTCCGCCGCGTGAACTGGATCTGGAGCGGATCGACACCGATGTTCTGACGACGTACGCAGGTCTGCTCATTCGCGACCTGCTGGATTACTTTCATGGAGACGTGGCGAGGGCGGTGGGGGCGTACAACGGGGGACGGAAGCAGCCGAATCCGGAGTATTCGACGGGAGTGGCGATGGTGGCCGATTATGCGCGCCGTGTGGTGGGAATGGCGGCAGGCCGCAAGGGCAACGCGGTCTCGGAGACGGCTGTGGTGGTGGAGCAGAACGGGGAGGCAGGGGTTCCCGAAACGGATCGCCGCTGAGGGAAGAACGTTACGCTCGTGCGGGAGCGGAACGGATTGCGATTGATTTTGAGCGGAAAAGGGCGCTCGCTTCTTGCTATGGGGTGAACCTGGCGTCTTCAAGCCGGCGGCGCTTCGCAGGAATTGACCACGCCAGGGAATTGGCGGCCGCGACCAACACTTTGCAGCCGCGGGCAGCTACGCGTCGGGGGCAAACTACGCAGCCGCGGGCAAACTACGCAGTCGCGGGCAAACTACGCAGTCGCGGGCAAACTACGCGGTCGAGCACTTCGCGGCAATATGGAAGCGGAGCGAGGGCGCTGGCGTCTGATGCTGAATGGCGCCCTGACGGCGAGGTCTGCGCATCTTCTACTGATCGCACAAGGGAAAATAGTTTCCTAACCGCGAGTCCTGGGGGCGGTCCAAAGGTTTGCATGCAGGGAAATGATCACTCGGTGATCCGGGCGGTACTGGCCGGCGATAAGGACGCGTACGGCGTGCTGGTTCGTGCGCACAGTGCGGTTGTGTTCCGAGTGGCGTTTCGCATCGTCGGGAACGAGGCCGATGCGGAGGAGATTGTGCAGGAAGCGTTTCTGCGTGGATATCAGCGGCTGGAGAGTTTCGAGCAGCGCTCGTCGTTCGGGACGTGGATTTATCGGATCGCAGCAAACTGCGCGCTGAACCGGGTGGGTAAGCAGGAGATTAAGGCCGATTACCGGCACGGTGAAGAGAGCGATCCGGAAGAGAAGACCGTGCAGCTGGCGGCGCGCGAGGCAGGGCCGGAACGGGAGTTGTTGAGCCGCGAGATCCAGGCGGCGCAGGAGATGGCGATGCGGAGACTGACG
>DASZYN010000833.1:0-6403 GCA_035545435.1 Acidobacteriaceae bacterium
GTGGCGCCGCTGCGGTTCTTCAACTTCGTGTCGCCGGGTTACTTCCACGCGATGGGCACGCGGATCCTGGCCGGGCGCGATTACAACTGGGACGACCTTTACGGCGCGCGGCCGGTAGCCATCGTGTCGGAGTCCTTCGCCCGCGAGGAATGGGGATCGACTGCCGCCGCCATGGGCAAAGGGATCGGACAGGCATTGAATAAGCCATGGCTGCGCGTAATTGGCGTGGTGGAAGACGTCCGGCAGAACGGCGTCGATCATCCTGCTCCGGCAATGGTGTATTGGACGGCGATGTTTGAGGTGGGATATCTCTCGAAGCGGACGGTCGCCGTGATTCGGTCTGTGACGTTTGCGGTGCACAGTGGGAACGCGGGTACCGAGGCATTTCTGAACGAGGTGCAGCAGGCGGTGTGGTCGGTGAACGGCAACCTGCCGGTGGCTTCTCCGGAGACCATGCAACAGATCTATGACGGCTCGATGGCGCGCACATCCTTCACGCTGGTCATGCTGGCGATCGCGGGATCGATGGCGCTGCTGCTGGGCATCGTCGGAATTTATGGAGTCATCGCGTATGCGGTCGCGCAACGGCGGCGCGAGATCGGTATTCGGCTGGCGCTGGGCGCGCAACGTCGCGAACTGCGCTGGATGTTTGTTCGGTCGGCGCTGCTGTTGACCAGTGTCGGAATCGGCCTCGGAGTGGTCGCCGCGGCTGGCCTGACCCAGTTGATGAAGTCACTGCTGTTCGGGATCAGCCCGATAGATCCGGTGACCTATGCGGCGGTGGTTGCGCTGCTCGGCGGGGTAGCCATGGTAGCCAGCTACGTGCCCGCACGACGCGCGGCGGCAGTGAATCCGGTCGAAGCACTGCGGGCGGAGTAAAAACGCGCTACCTGTTGGCTGTCCGGCTTGATTTGGATTTGCCCTGGACGTTGAGATCGACAGCGGCGCGAATCAGCTCCTTGAAAGCCGCTTCGTTGATCCGGTCGCCTTCGTGAAGGTCGATGGCACGCCGAACATTGCCTTCGAGACTCGAATTGAAAAGACGGGCGGGATCTTTGAGAGACGCCCCTTTGGCGAAAGTCAGCTTGACCGCGCTCTTATAGGTCTCGCCGGTGCAGACGATCCCGGCGTGGGAGAAGACGGGCGTGCCCGGGTTTGTGGCTTTGGCCCACTTCCATTCTTCGACGATTGCAGGGTCGGCCTCATGAATGAGGCTGCGAATTCTGGCGAGGGTTTCGCCACGCCAGTCGCCGAGTTGTTGGATCTTTTGGTCGATCGCCGCCGAGGGTGATGGCATTCGATGCTCCTTCTCGGAAATTATCAATCGTCGTTGAACATTGAGCGCGTTAGTCGGAGTCGAACTGCTTTGCATATTCGGCCGTGAGCCGCTGCCACGCTTCGAGCCGCATCGCGTCCGGCCCGATACGCCGGCCGATGGGCTGGCCGGCGAGCAGGCGGTCGAGAACATCGAAGCAAATGTGCCAGCCCGCAGCTCCCCAGGTGACATAGCGGCGATCGATGCTGTGCCAGAGGGTCAGGCGAGTGCCGGCGTCCGAAGGGTCAAGTTGCCAGCGGATGTCGGCGAACTCGAGCCGGCGAGGACGCTCGGCGCATCTCACGGTAGCTTCCGAGACACGCCCGGTTCCAGCCCAGGTGAGATGGACGATGGCGCCAACGGTTTCGAGGTCTCCATCGACTTCAAACGGCGCCCACTCCCGTAACTGCGCGGGATCCGTGAGCGCCTGCCAGACATGGTCCGGTGTATGGCGAAGCTCGCGGACGAGGATCAGGGTCCACTTCTCTCCTTGCTTTTGTACCTCGGCTCCGGTGGCAGGTCCTGGTGTGTAGGTCGCAGACATCGAATTGCTCCTGAAATTTCAGCCCTTCCACACCATGAGCTGCGTGATCTGGACGAGATTACCGCAGGTATCGTTGAGCATGGCGATCTTCGAGGCCGTGACGTCGGTGGGCGGCATCGTGAACTGCGCGCCGTGCGACTGCATGCGCTCGTAGTCGGCGTTCAGGTCCTCGGTGAAAAACATGGCCGCCGGCTGGTTCTGCTGGAAAAGGGCCTGCTGGAATGTTTTCGCCGCGGGGTTGTTGTTGAGCGCAAGCTGCAGTTCGGTGCCGTCGGGATCCTCGGGCGACGCGACAGTCAGCCAGCGATACGAGCCCTGGCTGAAGTCGGACTTTTTCACGAAGCCCAGGACTTCGGTGTAGAACTGAAGCGCCTTTTCCTGATCGTCAACGTAGAGGGTGGTGATCTTAATCTTCATCGCTTTCCTCGTTTTTTCGCCGGGACAGGCGGAGTCGCGGCCCGGTGTTTCCTTTCGTTGCTGTTGTGTGGGGTGGAGGGATGCATGCGGTCGAGGTGGCGTTCGAGCGCGTCGATGTGCGGGGACCAGAAGCGGCGGAACTGCTCGAGCCACGCGTCCAGTTCCTGCAGAGGTTTCGGATTGAGGCTGTAGAGGCGGCGTTGTGCGTCGACCGTGGATTCAACGAATCCGGCGTCGCGCAGCACGCGCAGATGCTTGGAGACGGCGGGCTGGGGCAGCCGAAGCTGGCGCTCGATGTCGCCCACAGACTGCCGGGAGGAAGCCAGCAGACCGAGAATCGCGCGGCGGTTGGGCTCGGCAACGATTTCGAAAGCAGACTGCATGTTCTGTATATACCCGAGTGGGAATATACGTGTCAAGGCATATAGAAAAATCCTTCAACACGCCCAACTGCCTGAACTCCGCCGGGCGCACGGCAGGCTCGTCGGCGCTCTTTGATGGGATACTCGTCGCTACGAGGTGTAGGGATGACTCCGAAGGATTTCCGGAGGATTGCATTGAGCTTCGCAGGCGTGCAGCAGGTTGCTCATGTCGGGCTGCCCGCGTTTCGTACCGAGGGCGGCAGATTTGCGTCGCTGGCATCGCAGGCCGAGGGCTATGGAAACCTTGTGCTCACGCCGGAACAGCAGGCGGCGTTTGTCGAAGAGGCTCCGGAGGTTTTTCTGCCCATCCCCGGCGGTTTCGGGCGGATGGGCCATACCCACATTCGCCTGGCTGTAGCCAACGAGGAGATGCTGACGGGCGCACTGCGAACCGCATGGAAGCTGAGGATCGAGAAGACGCAAAGAAAAAGAAGACACGCGGAGATCGGAACAGGTAGTCGGCCGATCTCGCGGCGTGGCGGCCGTTACTGCGGCTTTGCCGAAGGCGCGGTTTCCGCGGCGACTCGCTTCGTCGTCGGCTTCAGAGGCTTGGGGTAGTAACCGGTACGCGTGCGAACGAAGAGCTTGTTGTGATGCGGAGCCCTGGCTTCGACGCGCACGGTCCGGTAGCCGCCCAGGCTGGCTGGCTTCGAGGAGTGATAGCCGATGGTGTACTGATTGCGGATGTCGCGGGCGACTTCGCCGGCAATCGTGTCGACGTCAGCCAGTGACTTGGGGAAGAACGCGAGCCCGCCGGTTTCGTCGGAGAGAAGCTGGAGAGCACGTTTGGCGCGCCGGGATTCCTGGCCGCGGTCCTCGTCGCCGAAAAGCAGACCGATGGAGTAGATCACAGGGCCCCCGAGGTCCTGGACACGCCGCACCGTCTGTTCGAGGTTGAGCGTGGAAGCGTTGTCCTCGCCGTCGGTGATGATGAGAAGAACCTGTTTTGACCGCTTGGCGCCCTGGGACAATTCATCCGCCGAAGCCACGACGGCGTCGTACAGCGCGGTGCCGCCACGGGATTCAATGTGGGAGAGCCCGCCCCGGAGCTTGTTGATGTCGGCGGTGAAATCCTGATCGAGAAAGGCCTCGTCAGAAAAATTGACCACGAATGCTTCGTCCTGAGGGTTGGAGGCGCGGACCAGGTCGAGCGCCGCGGTGTTCACTGCCGAGCGCTTGTCGCGCATCGAGCCGGAGTTGTCCACGAGCAGGCCGAGGGAAACGGGAACATCGGAGTGCGAGTAGGCGACAATCTGCTGCGGGCTGTTGTCTTCGAAGACGTGAAAGTCGTCCCGGTTTAGGTCCTGCACGAGGTGTCCGTCCTGATCGACGACCGTGCACGCGAGCACCACTTCATCGACGTCGCGAGTCAGGGTATAGACACCCTGGTTGCGCTTGATCTCCTGGCCCGCCGAGTTGGGATTGGGGTGCGACGGACTCACAGCGGCGTTGTCGGCGGCATCGGGTGAAACGATCGGGTCGTGGTCCACATCGAGGGACGGCTGGGACTCGGGTACCTGCGGATTCGGCAGGGTCACCGGCGCGGGCTGCGGTGTCTGTGCGGGCTGGGTCACGGCCTGCGCGAGCAGGCTAACGGGGGCAGCAGCGAGGAGGACGCAGAGGAGGAATCGAAGGTAACCGCAGGGGCGCATAGAGTCCGGCACGTGCATGTACATATAGTTGCGGCCAGGCGAGTCGGGGCTGCAACCTAATCTTCAATTTACGCCAATTCGGGGGTACACGGGGTTCGGGGAGCGGCTTCGGGGCAACCGGCAGAACCTAAAGGGCCGAGCCGTGCTGAAAAAGCCGCAAAACCAGGGCGGCCACAGAGAGGGAAAGCAGGAAGGCCGCGGGTCCGATACCGCGACTGTCCCCGACGCGCAGGTGGGAGGCCACCGCGCCCAGAAAATAGAGGACCAGACCGGCTGCGCCTGCCACGCCGAGCGGCGGCCACCAGATGCCGAGAACGACACCCGTGGCGCCGGCCATTTCGCAAGCCGCAAGGAACGGAAAGTAGCGCATCGGTATGCGGCAGGTTTCATGGATGGCTTTGACGATGGAGGGGTCGTGGCGCAGCTTGCCCACTCCGGAGAAGAAGGTCATTGCCGCCAGCAACACGGCCACCACCAGATACGCAATTGCCATGGAGGACCCTTTCGGGGGCAATCCTATCGAGCACACAGCGTTCCCGGCCATAGCCACCGTCGGCTCGTGCGACAGGGGGAACATGGCCAGCCAGGAGCCGGCGGCGCTGAAGGTGTGAGGGATACCGATGATGCTGCCCGCTGCGGGTTAACAGCTGGCACGAAAGGGGGATAACGGATTTGCCAGGAACAGCGGGTGGCGTCGTATAGTGAATGTCGTATTGCGACGGGTTCCGCGGGGACACCCAGATCCCCGGAAACGAAGAAGACCCGCTGGATGCATGCCCGCCGCGAGCTGTACTCGCTGTTCTTCCCAGATTTCCTGGTGCACGGAGCGTGCGTTGGTTTCCTGGTCCCTTGCCCGCTTTCTTGCGGTGTTTCTTACCTCCTTTTTTGCGGCGCCGCTGGCAGCGCGGGCGTGGGCTTCGTCGTCTCTCGCCCCGGTGAGCGGAGGAGTAGATACGAAGCAACTGAAGACGCTCTCCCTGGAACAACTGGGCAATATCGAAGTCGTCACGCAGTCAAAGGAGCCGACCGAGGTTTGGAACACCCCGGCGGCCATCTATGTGCTGACCGCCGAAGACATCCGGCGAGCCGGAGTAACCAATGTTCCCGATGCGCTGCGGCTGGTTCCCGGAGTCAATGTGGCGCGGGTGAGCGGCGACCGCAACTGGCTGGTGGCCATTCGCGGCCTGGGCGATCAATATTCGAAATATGTGCTGGTCCTGATTGACGGACGCAGCGTCTACACCCCGTTGTTCGGTGGCGTCTACTGGCCGATCGACAACGTCATGCTGGAGGACATTGATCGGATCGAGGTGATCCGGGGTCCGGGCGGCAGCATCTGGGGCGCGGACGCCGTGAACGGGATCATCAACATCATCACGAAATCGTCCAAAGCCACCCATGGCGTGCTGGCGTCGGCAGGCGGCGGCAATGTGGACGAGAACACCGAGGATCTGCGCTACGGCAGCCACAGCCACGGGTTTGATTTCCGCGTGAATGGATTTGGATTCGTGCGAGGCGCCGAATACCACCAGAACGGACAGCCGAACTATGACTGGTCGCGCCTGGCGCAGGTGGGATTTCACGCGGACCGCGCCGCGGGTCCGGACACGGTGACCTTGCAGGGCGATGCCTATCTTGGGCATCTGGGAGATGCACAAACGATCTCCACGTTTACGCCGGTAGCGACCTATATTTCGTATGCCTCGACCAATGTCTACGGAGGCAATCTGCTGGGGCGGTGGCGGCGCGAACTGCCTGCAAGTGCGGATCTGTATCTCCAGGCGTTCTGGTCCCACGATCACCGGGTCGGGCCGAACTTCGGAGAGACGCGCGATACGTTCGACGTCGATTTTTTGCATCGCACTCCGCCGACACGATACCAGCAGTTCACCTACGGCTTTGGCGGACGCTGGAGCCCCAGCCGGACCCTTGTCTCAACACCGACAGACCGATTTGAGCCGGCCTCGGAGACCGAAAGCGTCTACAGCGGCTTTTTGCAGGAGGAAGTGAAGGTTGTTCCAAACCGGCTGAGCCTCACGCTGGGATCGAAGCT